>NZ_JAUBOQ010000005.1:3975-141274 GCF_036700325.1 Microcoleus sp. Z1_B2 | reverse complement strand
CGTCTACAGTGTCTACAGTCGCTGTGTCAAGCAGTTCAGGCACTGCGTCTACACTTCCTAGAACTGTGTCTAGTGGTACGTCTAGCACTGTGTCAAGCGATTCACCGTCAACCAGGTACAGTTCTAGCAGCGCTTCCCATGTAGCAGTTTTGCTGAGTTTCCCAAACTGTCTGGCGTCTTCATTGGTGAAGCCACGGTCAAAGGCGATCGCCTTTAATTGGTCAATGCGACGGTAGCTGACGGTAGGTTTAGTCATGACAAAACCCCGCCAACTCAATCATTAAGAGTTGCGATCGTCCGTTAGGACAATCGGCTGAAAGTGGCATAATTTATAGGCTCCAAACGTACTAACTCTACGGTTTGGGGAAGTCGTGGTTTGGCTAGCATTGCAAGTGCTCGTCAACCGCGCAACAATCTTCCTTAGTTACTCACGATTGCAGACTTACACTTCCTTGTCAACACAGGGACTGTAAAGTTTTGTTTCAAATTATTCGGCAAGCAACTCCATCACTTTGTCGGATGTAAGGCCGTAAATAGCAGCTAACAAATCAACACATTGTGTGTTACTTCCTATCCGTTTGAGCACCCCAATTGCGCTACCTAGAGGAATAGTTTCCTTTGTAGATTGAGTCAACAGGTTAATTGTTGTTTCAGTGTTAGCTCGTCTCTTATAAATCCCTTCATTCATCTGTGTTGAATGCCCTAAACTTTTAGCTCTCGTCTCCTGAGACATCCCTCCCATTTGACCATTAAGGTTAGCTAAATGACGCAGTGCGTGAGTTTGTGATAGACCTTTGTTTAGTCTGGTTAAAAATTGACGCGCTCTCCTAGCGTAAGCCTTACCAATGGTATTTGGATTATCTGAAACTGAATGAATCTCCGGCAATTGTCCTGCTTTGAGTTCTAAGCGTTTTACCAAATCGGGATGGGTAGGAGGAAGCATCGGCACACACAATCTGTAGCCAGTTTTGGTTGTGGTGTCTAACAACGTTTTATCACCCACTACAGCAATCATTTTTATATTGTTTGGCTCAATCAGTGCCGGGATAATAACGCCATCCTTTGCTGTAAATGGTTTGTCGATGTTCTGAACAGCAAAGACCTCGTGAACCCGAAAGCCATACACCACTTGCATTGACAGCACCCACATCCACCGCTTGCGTGATTCTAAATGGTATCGTTTGTCATCAGGAATTGTTAAAATTTCCTCCCGAAGTTTCAAGAATTCATCAACCGATATAGATTGAAGGTCTTGTCTAAACTCTGTCTGCGTACCATCAACTTCTTTAAGGCGACTGAGTAAGTCAGTGTTTTGAATCGTTTCGGCGAGCTTACGCATAGCGCACAAGCAGTTCTTGAAACATTTAGTTCCTTTTTTTTTGCTGTTAACTGCCAACAGAATATCTGCCAAATTGACAACCGTGTTTTGTGGCAACAGTCTGTAATAGTGGCCGTAAACTACATTCCAAGAACGCTGCTGACTAATATTGCTTCTGTCACGCTGTTGGCGGCGTTTAGTGCGTCCATCCCAGTATTCTTTCTCTACTTTTGTAATTGCCTCGCCAAACGTTATTAAGTCATTTTTGATGATGTTTTTTTGCAAAATAACATCATCATACCAGCTTAAAAACTGAGTCTCACTAGAGAACGACTCTAGGGCGGTAGCAACCAAGTGAGCTTTATTTAAGGCATCGGTGATGCCCTGCATTGTGAGGTAGCACCCACAGGTTTTATTGACCCGCTTGTCACCTAGTCTGAACTGAAGGGTGATGTAAGACCCCTTAGCCTTACTGTCCTTCTTTAGTCCTACCCCTTTGGGGCATTCTTTCTGTGCTTGCTTGAAGTAGTCCAAAATCCGCTCATACCCAATAAGGTAGTCAGCAGATGTGCTGAGTGTGACTGAATTAGATTTTTCGCTCATCTTTCGCTCAATCCTCCATAGTGCTAAGTCGCCTACTGTGTAAAGAATACAGCAAGCTGCTCAGTTTTCGCTCAGATGCAAAACAGGTTGCCTAGATTGAGCGAAAAAATGGGCTAGGATGGCGGAAAGTGGTAGAATAGTTCCGAGAGCTTAATTCAAATCCTGTCATCCCGATTATAAAATTAAATTGGATATGCTCCAGCAAGTGAGTTTGTTTTGGGCGATCGTCCGGCTGTGTATATTTCTGGTTGGGATAAATTAAAGAATCGGGCGATTCCCTACGGGATAGCTGCGCTTCACGGGCGGGTTAATTTTCCTTTGCCAAAAAATCAACTCTAGCGACTGTTTTGGCAGACGGAATTATAGAATAAAACGTAAACAATCAGAGCAGCAGTAGAGAGTAGAGAACAAGTCTTTGCCTTCTCCCTCTGTGATGATTTGGGACTGTGTTCGATCGCAGGTACTTACTCAATGCTGAGAACTTTGAGCAAGGTTTGAAACCGGAGGCAAGTATAAATACTGCAATAATTCTTAAATACAAGTTAATTAAGATTTACATCTTGAGATAGATGAATTAATAGCTGAATGAGCTTATAATAAAAGATAGTTCTTAGCGGGTCTAAAATTAACCCGAAAACCGGAGGATATTCCAATGCAAATAAGTGGCAAAGCCTTCGGCTCCTGCTCTCGCTGCGAAACAGTACCCGCAAAAATAGAGGGCAGCGGAGGTCTATACCTGTGGTTTCCAGTATCGCACACGCTCAAAAAGGTTATTTCTGCACTAACCAAGGCTAAACTTGAATTCAAGCTTTTAGAAGAGAGCAAGTGTTTGTACGTTATGCTTGAGGGAATAGCGAGAGAAAATTTTAGCGCACTAGCATCATCGGTGCTGACAAGTCAAGAGTTGAAAGAGACTAAAGTTTTGTGGATGCGGGAAGTTGAACAGCCTAAATTTAGCGATTTTTATCGCAGCACTTCCTTAGACTCTTTTATTAATTTCAGCAAGTCTGATTGGCTGTTAGATTTATTGTCCGAAGAACGAATTACTACGCATTTTCAGCCCATTGTTTATACTTCAGATACTTCTAAAATTTTTGCTCATGAAGCCCTACTCCGAGGAATTGACGAGCAAGGAAACTTAATTTATCCGGGTCGGATTTTTGCCCAAGCAGAATCAGCAGGCATAATTTTTCAACTAGATGCTTTAGCCCGGACTCGCGCTATCCGGGAAGCCCATGTGTACGAGCTCAAAGAATTACTTTTTATTAATTTTTCTCCGACTTCAGTTTACGATCCCGCTACGTGCCTGCGAATGACTGTACAGGCTATTGATGAAGCGGGAATTCCTCACAGCAATATTGTTTTTGAAGTAGCGGAATCTCAGCACCCCCCCGATATCGATCACTTGATTAATATTCTGAGGTTTTACCGAGAGGCGGGATTTTTAATTGCCCTAGACGATTTTGGCAGCGGTTCTTCTAATTTAAATTTGATGCACCAATTGCGTCCAGATTTTATTAAGTTGGATATGCAATTAATTCGCAACGTCGATCAAGATTATTATAAGGCCCTAATTACTGAAAAGATGTTAGAAATTGCGTCTAAATTAGAGATTAAAACTGTTGCTGAAGGTGTGGAAACTTTGGAGGAGTTTGAGTGGGTGCGGGAACGGGGAGCAACTTTTGTTCAAGGTTATTTGATTGCTAAGCCGACTTCTCCGCCGATCGCACTTACAAGCTATATTGGTGCTCAACCACTACCTATTTCTGCTTAAATGGTTTTCAGGTGCGATTTTGCGTTACATTTGCTCATTACCAGGCAGAGCCTGGTAACGAGAATTACTAGCACTTTAAACGCTCAAATTGCGCCGCAAAAAGCTTTCTAAGGATTCCATTTTCATGCTGTAGATTGATTCCAAGTTTTGCACTTCTTCGGGAGTACAGAAATACTCATTACCCAGCAATACCCGCAAAGTTCCTAAGTCTTTTTGAGCTTGAGGATTCAATAAACCCAAGGCATTTCTCAAACCGTCAAACACAACCAGTGGCGGGTTGATTACCATCGGTTCGCGCTTGAATAATCGTCCGAAAATGCGGGGAATGTCATCCCTTGTCAGCACATCCGGGCCACCGACTCGCAGAATTTGGTTGCGTGCGCCTTCGACTGTTGGCGAGTTTGCGGCAATATGAGCTAAGTCGTCGGTACTGACAACAGAGGTGCGGTTTTTGCCGTCGCCAATCAGCAGGTAAAGTCCGGTTTCTCGAAATCTTTCTGCTAGGGGTAACAAGCTGGAAGCAAAACCGGCAGGCCGCAAGATTGTATAATTCAATCCACTGTTTTGCAGGTATTTTTCTACTTCTCGCTTGGCTTTGAATACTGCGGAATCTTCGTATCCTCGATCGACTCCCAGTACCGAAAGAAAGACAAAGTGCTGCACTCCGGCTTCTTTGGCACAGTCGATCAATTCTATGTTAGCGCGGTAGTGTACTGCTTGAACGTCGCCCCCGGTGCCGTGGCTGCTGATGATGTACTGCACTCCTTGGCAGGCTTTTTTAATATCTTTGTCTTGTTTCAAGTCGCCAATAAAAATCTCAGCGCCTCGGTTTTCTAGTTCAGAGTAGCGAGATGCGAGGCGAACGAATGCGCGGACAGGCTTTTCTTGCTGTCTGATTTCTCGTACAATTCGGCGGCCTAGTGCGCCTGTTGCTCCGGTTACTAAGAACATGATTTTTGGTTGTTGGTTGTTATTAACTGGATCGGGAGTTACGCATAGGATCGAGAAACCGGGTTTCTTAAATTTATCGTTGCTCAACCTAAGATTTATGGTAGAAACCCGGTTTCTTTTGCCTTAGTTTTATTTATAACTCATAAATCAAATTTCGACAATTACGGGGGCGTGGTCGCTGGGTTTGATTAATTTTCTGGGAGCAATGTCTATTGTACAGTTTTTTGCTTGTTCGTACAGGGGAGGGCTGAGATAATGGTGGTCGATTCTCCAGCCGTTGTTGCGGGGAAATGCGGCGGCGCGGTAGTCCCACCAGCTATAATGACCGCCTTCTGATGTGAATTTGCGAAAGGGGTCGTTTAATCCTAATTCTATGATTTCTGTTAGTGCGAGGCGCTCGGCAACAGACAAGCCGACGGAGTTAGCATTGGCTTTGGGATTGTGGATATCTCGATCGTCCGGGACGATGTTGAAGTCGCCGCAAATGCACAAGTTGGGGGATTTATCTAGTGCTATTTTGAGGTATTCTTGCAGCAGTTTGAGCCACTTTAGCTTGTACTCATATTTCTCGCTGCCGACTTCGGAACCGTTGGGAACGTATACGCAAATAATGCAAATATCGTCTATAATCCCCGCTATGAGGCGTTTTTGTTCGTCAAAAATACCTGTGGTTTCGTCGCCGAGAATGGGGGCAAATCCGGTGGTGATTTGCGTTAGGGGCGATCGGCTAAAAATGGCAACGCCGTTGTAGGATTTTTGACCGGAAATGTAGCAGTTGTAGCCGAGGTTGGTGAAGGGTTCTAGGGGGAAGTCTTTGTCTGTAACTTTGGTTTCTTGGAGGCAGAGAACGTCTGGGGAGTTGGTTTGCAACCAGCTAGTAACGTGTTCTATGCGGGTGCGGATTGAGTTGACGTTCCAGGTGGCGATTTTCATTAATATAGTAATCCTAAAGGTTAGGTGAGAGGGAGAGCGATCACACCTATTTTAAGCTATTTTTTGCCGTGTCAACTCACTTGATTTGATAAATGTAAGCATCTTCGACCCACGTCTGATTAATCCGATCATTCGTCATTCTTCTGCCTGATAAGTCTAAATTCCAATCTTGTTGTATCTGACGTAAGCCCTCAATTAAGTCATGTTTTGGGCTTACTGCTACAAGTGCTGTCCAATCGATTTTCAATTCAGGTTTAACTTCGCGAAAGACTGACAGAATTTCCCCATAAGTTTTAAGAGGCCCTTCGCTATCGTACAGAGGTGAGGTGAGCATCAGCCGCCATCTTTCTGGTTCTGGTGCGTAGTTCCAGAGAGCAGAGTCAACTGATAGATTTGCTGCATTTAGAGCGTCTATTAGTCTTTGACCTTCTGCTATTTCGTGACTTAATAATGTTGCTGTAGCCATTGTAAAACTCCGTGAGTGGGGTCAGTAATTGCTAAGTAAATGCAGATTCAAGACTTACGCATCAATATCAAAGAAACCGGGTTTTTTACCAAATTCTAGGCAGGTATGCAGTATTTTCGTAAAAAACCCGGTTTCTGCCTCCACGACTAAAATTGATAAGTTTATCAGTTTTTGTGTCGGGTTTTGTTGATTATATACTCTCTGATTACTGGCCCGATCGTAAAGTGCGATCGCCCATTTTGTTTTACCGTTTCAACTAATGACCGTCGTCCTAAAGATTGCATGACTTTCAAGAGTTCGGGCGGTGATAATTGCAGGTTTTCTGGTATTTTTGAGATGTCGGCTGGTTCGGGGGTATTGGCTAGCCATGCGATCGCCTGTTGTTCGGATGCGGTTAGGCGATCGCACTGCTGGTCTAGGAGTGATTCTAAGTCACCTAAGAATAGGGTATCATAGGAGAGGAATTCGGAAACGCTACCGCCGAATAAGTCTTGAATCAAAGTGGCAACTATATTTAACCATAAGGGATTGCCTCGGTAAAGGTCGATTAATTCTGACCATTTCTCCGGTTCTGCTAATCCTTTTTCTCTGAATATTTCTTGTGCTTCCGGGCCTAAACCGTTGAGTTGCAGAGATTTGCAGGGGCGGTTTTCGCCTTCTAATGCGGCGATTTCTCTGGGTTTTTCCCAACTCAGGAGGATTAAGCAACTGTTGTGGGATGATTCTGTTATTTGTTTGAAGAATGCGCCGTAATTTTCATATCCAGGTTGGTAATTTCCTGCGAGTTGTCCGCTGCTGAAGATGGTTTGGATATCATCGAGGATGATCAGACAGCGGTGCGATCGTAAATAGTTGATTACCCCCCCCAACCCCCCCTTGCTAAGGGGGGGAGAAAGAGGTTTAATCTCTTCGCCGCGCCTGGGAGAAAGAGGTTTAATCTCTTCGCCGCGCCTGGGAGAAAGAGGTTTAATCTCTTCGCCCCCCCTTGATAAGGGGGGGTTGGGGGGGTTAGTTTCTTGCTGCTGGGAGAGGAATTTAATTAAGTCGGTTTGGAGTGATGCCAGCGGTGGAGAGTTGCGGAGACTTCGCCAGATGATGCGATCGAATTCGTGTTGAATTTGTGAGATTAGTTGGAGTGTAAGGGCGGTTTTGCCAATACCGGATAAGCCTAAGATGGTGATGAGGCGGTTGCGGCCTAAAATCCAGTTTTCGAGGGTGGTGAGTTCGGATGTGCGGTTATAGAATAGGTTGGGTTCTGGTGCATCGGATAAGTCTAATCGCTGTTTGGGCTGAGTTTTGCTAGAGGTGTCCTGATTTTTATTTTCTAAGTTTGGGGTTTCTAAGGATTCAGGATGGTTTGCACAAACCTTAAACTTACCAACTTGTGCATTGTCGCCAAAATGTGATGAAACTATCGAAAATAGCCATCTTTCCACTGTATATGCAAAGTTAGATTGATTGATGTCTTCACCTAATGTTTCTGATAGAAGTTTCCATAATTTTGCTGCAACTTTCTTGACATGAGCTTCGCTACGGTGGCAGTTGGTGGCAATTTCTGGGTATTTCTGGCGTTGCCAAGTGCCTCGCAATATACCTTCTTGTAGATGGTTGAGGTGTTTTTCTGTCTTAGCGAATACGAGATCGTCAGCCACTTTTAAGACTTCTTCAACGTCCATAGGTCGAGTCAGGGTTTGGGTTTTGCCTATTGCGATCCTACTTTATCCTACGGTTTGATACTTTAGCAACTAAATCCTACTTTATCCAACTGAAAGAAATCAGGAAAGGTAAAAAAATGCCTACTAAATCCTATTGATTTGATTTGATTTGAGTATATTTTTCACATATGCTAAAAAATCAGGACGCAATAAATTTAAGCAATTTTTAAGAAGCAATGGCTAACATCAATATTGCAAATACTCCCGATGCACAAGGCACAGAGGATGATGATTTCATTCGTGATACTGATGGCAGCCGCAGAACGTTCGGCTTGGGGGGTAATGACTGGATCCGTGGCTTGGGTGGCAATGATGAACTGTTCGGGAATCAGGGTCGTGACACACTAGATGGTGAGGGCGGGTTCGATACCCTCTACGGTGGTAAAGATGCAGATACTCTTGACGGTGGACTTGACGATGACGTTTTGTTTGGGAATGCGGGCACTGATACCCTTATTGGTGGACGCGGCAACGATCAAATGTTTGGGGGGCGTGATAACGACAAGCTATCGGGTGGCGACGGTGCGGACATTTTATCTGGAGATTTAGGTTTTGATGTTCTGAATGGAGGAGCTGGACGAGACACGTTTATCCTTCAAGATGAAGTCGCTACTAATACAGTAGATTTTCTGCAAGACTTCTTCCCTGGGGAAGACAAAATTGCACTTCCACAAGGTCTGACATTTGCTGACATCGAAGTCCTGACATTTGAAACTGCTGGGTTGAATCCACGTTTCGTGGAAAGGCAGTTTGAACCCTGGAATGCATTTTGTGGCGTCTGCGCTGGTGCCGATCAAAATCTAGCTCTACGAGTTAAATCCACTGGTCGAATTATTGGACTTGTGGATAAATCGCCAACTTCTCAGGTTCCTCTAACACCAGCGAGCTTGACAGCAGCGGACTTTATCAGCAGTTGAGGATTCTGCTATGCTGGCTGGTAGCCTGTCGCTATCGGAAATAACGTGGGAGGGTGAAAACCCCTGCGATTTATGGAGGGGATGAAACCCGACTCAACAGGTTAAAACCTGTTGTCTCTCTTATTTCCCGCGTTGATTTTTAGTGTACTTTTTAACTACTAATGAAGAATCTACTGAAAATAAGTAGATAACCAATTGGCAGCAAGGTAAGTAAATGCAACTCAGCAAAAGTGATATAGCTCATAAACATTAAGGAAAGGGGCGATTCGGCGAAGGCAAATAGGCTGCGACGAATCGCATTTTTTGATGATATAGCAATCGCTTTTCAATTGAGAAATAACCAAAAGGCGATCGCCCTTACATCCCCATTTGTCACAAAGTGCGTGAAGCGCAGCTATCCCGTAGGGAATCGCGCCTCTTCCCCTGTACTTGCAAAAAAATTACATCCAAGATAAACTAGGAAATATAAACTAAGCAACCTCTGATGCTGAAAGCAAAAATATAATGAAAACTAAAAGCTTCACAGTCATCATTTACAAGAAGAAGATATGTACATTGCCGAATGTCCAGAAGTCGGCACAATTGACCAAGGCGAAACCATAGAACAAGCGATCGCCAATCTCAAAGAAGGTACAAGGCTCTATCTCGAAGAGTGTCCTTTACCCGACGAAATCACTCCTAGGTTTGTAACTAGCATAGAGGTTAGCTATGCCTAGGTTGCCCAGAATATCAAGTAAGCGAAGTAATTCGCGTACTAGAGCGTTTAGACTTTAAAATACAGTCAATCCTAACAAAGCTATTAAATAAACGTGGTGTTCTAGATAGGAAATAACTCCTGATTCTACTTGCTTTAATACCCCTTGGTGCAGATTTAATTCCGGTAAAATATGCACAAAAACATAAGCTACCGAAACCCCACTTGCTGCTGAAAGCCAGCGGTTGCGAGGAATAGGGGCAAACCGCAACTTGCCGCAAAATAAATGTGTCAGCGCTAAACCAATGGTACTCAGCGCGGTTAAAGCTAAAGTATTAGGAGCCGATCGCAAAGCTGCTGTTATTACCATAACTCTGCTCTACCCAATTAATCCTCTGCTAAAGCTTTAATGACTTGGTGATACCGTTCTTGCACATCTTTCTGGTCTTGCTCCTGAGAGATTTGTTCGCGGCTACTATTTAAAATCATCTCCGCGTGACGGCGTAAAGCTTCTCGTTGTTGGGAATTGCGGGTGTAAGTGGCGATGCAAGCTATAGCTTCCAATAAGCGAATTGTTACCGCCACGTCTGATTTACTGTATTGGCGAATTTGGTTAAATGCAGTATTGACTAAGCCTTCAAACGTCACTCCTTCAACAATGACGCGCAAATTATGTTCATCGTCGTAGCGATAGGGGGAGGGAAAATCCCTTTCAGCGAGGCGGGATAATCCGGCGCTGAGTCGATCGATACACCGAATCGCAGTAAACGGATCGTTGATACCAGGAGAAATTGCACGCAAGGCGATTTCCACTAACTGATCGATGGGAAATTCTACATCTTGATATTCATTCCGTTCTTTGCCCAGAATAAAAGCATCATTAATTTTTTTCTTCAGGCTTTGATTCACCTGTTTTTCCGGGAAAACCATCGCTACATCGCTACCCTTGACGATAAACTTTCCCGGTCGAGTTTTAAGACGTACAAGCAGATTGTACTGACGGGAAATTTTCATTAATTCCTCGTCATTGATTGCTTGCAAATAACCCTCGCCAGTGGCTTTGATTGGACTTGCTTCCGAGTCAAAATTTGCCGGAATTTCTCCCACTTTTCGCGAGTTTTTCGGTTTACCTTCTCCGATTTTTCCGGGGAACAGACGATCTAGAGCTTTGTCTAAATCGCCACTAACCTGAGTAATTACATGGGAGGCTTGAATAATGGTTGATGCGTGATGGATAAAGTAAATCAGTACGCCGATACTGGCAATTGCCAATCCGGTACCAACTGTAACCGAGAGTTGGGGTACAAAGAGACTGTATCCTTCTCCTTCTGCATGAATGGTTCGCAGTACGAGTAAACAGTAAATAAACGTAGCAATGAAAGTGCCAAGCACGATTTGATTGCCCGTATCCTGCATAAAACTACGCAGCAATCGGGGCCCAAAATTGGAGCTCGCCAACTGAAGGGCCACAATAGTAATGGAAAAAGCTGTAGCAACAACGCTGATCATTGAACCGGCAACCGATGAAAGAACCGCTCGCGCACCATCGGCTCCACCCGTGTAAATCCACCTCCAGTTTGGTATATTACCCGTGCGGTCAATTGTCAGCATGGCGATCGCCAAAATCATCGACCCCAGCGCCATCAAGGTTGGGATAAACCAGTAGCTAGAGTGCAGCGAGTCCCAAATTTTGCTTAACTTGACATTTTTCATGAGTTGTGGTGGGGTGGCGATTGTCCGTTGCCGTCAGATTGCGATCGCTGTTCAATTAGTTGTCGCAGAGAACCGCTGATGCTGCGGGGTTTGGGAACTTCGCCATTACCAGCGGGCCATCCTTCGCGTTGACGTTTGCGATCGCCATCCGTCTCTTCGGTTTGGTCGTGAAACAAAATTTGCTGCGTAGGAAAGGGCAAGTCGATGCCATTAGCAGTCAGCTTTTCCTTAATCGCAGAAAGTACCTTGTCGCGCGATCGCAAATCGTCAATTCGTCGCGGCGGAGCAATCCACCATCGAGCGCGGATATTGACGGTACTTCCTGCAAGTTCCATCAGCAGCACGTCAGGAGCAGGGTCATTCAAAACCTCATCCACACTGTGCATGGCTTCCATCATTAACTCCTTGGCTCGGTGAATATCATCCCCGTAGCCGATACCAACGTCGTATTCCATCCGGCGTTTATCAAACGCGGTATTCACCATAACAGAATTGGTGAACAATTCCGCATTGGGAATTACAATCCGGCGACCATCATAGGTTCGGATTGTTGTAGCGCGAGTTTCAATATTTTCTACCGTTCCCTCAAAGTTTTTAAACACAATCTGGTCATCGATTTGGAACGGTTCCGTCAACAGAATTAGGATACCAGCTAGGAAGTTTTGTAAGATATCGCGAAAGGCAAAACCAATCGCTACCCCGCTAATTCCCAGCAGTTGCACCAAATCGCCTGCTCTAAATGTGGGAATTACAATCGACAAGGCAATAAACAGACCAACCAAAACAGTAATACCCTGCGCTAACCTTCCCAAAACCAGTCCCAAATTCCGGGATTGGCGGTGGTTGCGAGTAAGCCGCCTGACCGCTCTCTTAATTGACCTCCCAACAAAGAAAAAGATTCCGAAAACAAGGAACGCTAGTATCATATTAGGCAGCAGGACAATGAAGTCATTGATCATGCTCTCAATCTTGTCCCAGACTCCAGATATTTCTGCTGTCATAAAAGTTCCTCTTGCATCAGTCGTTATTGATAGTAGTGAAATTAGCCACGTCAAACTCTATCTTAAGGCTGTAGATTACTTTAACGTGAGACTAATTTAGGACTTACACAGCCCCAGTAAATATTGGGGATGGTTCGTTAGGCCGAAAGCTAACGCACCAACAATTTTTTTCAAGTGGATATCGAAGCCACATCTTCACCGTTGAGTTTTTGTGCGATCGCATCCAGCACCCTCTGTTCTGCTTCAGAAACCTCTCCGCTATTTTCGGCAATGCGACGGCATTGAGCTAATAGCGGTACTGCAAAGTCCGGGTTAAGTTGCTCTAACAATGCACCCAATGGTTTGGGGGACTTGATGTTAGCAGCAATCCTTTGGAGAGAATCGGCATTTAATTGCAATGCCTTCAATTCTGGCAGAATATCTTCCCAGTTTTTGTTGGGATAACTTGCCAAAATCATGTGAACCATAATTTGATCCATTCCTGCTTGCTGGGCGATCGCCACATCAAGATATTTCTCGCTTTGTTGCTGAATCGCTTGCAGCGTTTCGGTTCCAGGTTCTTCAGTCTCTTCCCTCACTTTGGCTTCGTAAAACTCGCGCGCCGCATATCCCAGCGCGTACAGCATCGTAGCATTCGTACTCGCACCAATCATCGCGCCAGCCAGCGGTACGTTGCGTAAAAAGCCCAAACCAGCTCTCATGGCGTTGCTACCGCCGAGCGCTAACCCAAAAATTGCCAAAACCTCACCTTTTCGGGCTGGCTGTTGCAAATCCATCCCATAAGCGGCGGCAATTTCATAAACCATTTCGGTTTGAATCGCAGTAGTCGCCGCTAAATCGATCGCCAGCAGTGCAGCCGCGACACCCGGTAAAATGCTGCTAGCAAATCCGACACCACCGGCTTGAATCGCTTTTTCCACCATAATGCGATGGGCAATTTCGCTGGGATATTCATTGGGATACTTTTGTTGGAGTTCATTGACTTGAGCTTCGGCTTTGGCTAAGTCGATGCGATCGCTGACCCCAACTAACCAATCAAGCCTGAGTACCCCCGCCACTTGTTTAACAAAGGGAAGATTGCCAACATAAGTTACCGCATCTCCGGTTCCTTGCGTCGCTTGTCCAATCAATCGATAAGTTTGTTTAGCAGCAGCTTCCCCCCAATCAACTGCTGTATCAACAACCGCTTTGCCTGTATTCAGTGCAGATTCTGTTGTCTCGGCAATGAAATTTAACAAACCAGGTTTTTGCTGTGAATTAGTTTCTTTTTTGGGGTTTGATTGGTCATCCATCACTGTTTTTTCAATTAACTACAATACGCCAGGTTTTCAGCTTGGACGTAGCCTCTCAGAGGCACTGTAATCGGCACCCAACCATCTGTTCCTATACTTTCAATCGTCACTCTTCGTCCACTCGCGACGACTCCAACCCTTTCCCCATCAGTGGAAGGTGCTTGATGTACATTAATTCCTCTGGCTGCTGCAACTTGGCGGCAGTCAGTAGGAGGCGGGGCGGTTGCGGCTTCACACGCTCCGAGAAAACCACCATATACGTAGCCTTGTAGCGGGGCTGAAATTGGTACCCAGCCATTCTCACCAAGATTTTGAATCGTCACATTTCGTGCGGAACCGATGATACCAACCGCTTCGCTGTTAGCCGTCGGTTGTCGCCGAACATTAAGGCCATTCCTCGCAATAACCTGGCGACAGTTGTCTGAAGCTTGCGCTAGTAGATAGTCACCTTGAATCTGTTTTTGATTTGTATTAGCGGCGAACGAGGGAGCAACTAATACCGTTGCCGTTAACAAGATCGAACTTGTTAACCTGGTATATTTTTGCCAGATACTCTGCTGTTGCATCGCTTTATCTCCTTTTAAATCTCTATGCCAAAACCTTAGAAAAGGTTTTTAGCTTGTTCATCTGTCTTCCCCCTTGGAGACCCCCACGCTCACCTGTACTCAGGGAGCGTGGTGGGAGTCCAAGGGGGGCAAGGTTTATGCTGCATACGAATAACCATCCTTTCTGTGAATAATTGAACAATATTTGTGGCTAACCCCCGACACCAATTCTGATGCGGAAATATTAAACGAACCACTTGTTCTGACGGCAACACGCCCAACATATTTACCAACTTTCTTGCCAGAAGTAACGATTGCTTTGACAATATCTCCAGTTTGAAAACCTTTAACAAACTTAAGCCGGGGAACATAGCGACATGGAAATCCAAACTTATCGGTACGACACATTTGGCGCGTCCCATGCCCAGTAGCTTTAATTAACAACGGCTTGTTTGTTAAAATTTTCAGCGATTCAACGTTCCCAACACAAGCTGCATCTAACCAGTGAGTTTTAGCTAGACTTAATCGAGTGCGATTGAACTTTGTTAAGCCACCACTGCCAGTAGAAACAGGCAAACCAATCATGCTAAGCCGATTAAATAATGCCCAACGAGTTGAATTGACGGCTGTCGCATCTTTTAAAGAACGCTTTGCTTGAGACAAAACCCGTTTTAAAACATCTGGCTTTTTAGACAGGAATTGCTCTATATTTTGAGTTCCTTTCTTGATATTGCACTTTTCACAAGCAAGGCAAAGATTAGAAATGCGATTAGAACCACCCTTAGCTTTGGGATGAATATGTTCGACTTGTAATGGTGTATTTGTAATACCACAGTAAGCACACTTTCTCTCCCACTTGTTGAGCAAATATTCCCGAACCTCGTAGCCACACAAAACGCCTTGTTGGTACTCAATTCCAGAAATTTCCGGGTTTTCTAATTGTTGTAAGTCAAACCGCACAAGTTCTTGAACAATAGAAACAATGGGGGCTACTTTCATCAATTTAGTCACCCATGTTATAGTTGTTTCAACGCGATGTTGCAAACTTGGGGCTAGCCAACCTTTAAGGCGAGTTCTATTTAGGAATCTAGCTGGACGATAACGAGTATGGCGATTTCTCCGGACTCTACGTAATGAACGACGAGATTCAAGGCTGGCTTTAATAGCTTGACCTCGGTGAGTCAGTTCTGCGCCAAAGATTACTTTTTCTCCTTGCAGTAATGCGAACCCAGTGGTTTGAGAGCCAGGGTCTATTTTGAGAGTGATTGGTTTTTGGGTTGCTGTTACCTCTACCTTGAGAATTAGTGTGAATGGATACCCTTTAAAAACAGCAGCTTTGCCATTAGTTAGCAATTTACGGGCCATTCCTGGGTGGATTGGATTGAGCGGTCGTTTTTGGGTATCTAGTACAAAAACAAAGTTAGACATTTTAAGTCCTCCCTTTCGGGGTAATGTTAGCTTCGTCAATGTTTAAGGTCGGTAACTATCTTAAAAGCACTGGCTTAACCCTTACACCTGTTTAACTTTTAAGTTCTAGAGCAGAGAACTAGCAACGCATTCTCTGGTAGGTCTTTAACACTTGCCTTAAACGTAGTGATTTAACACCTAGACTGGTCAACTTGGCAATTTCTGTGCCCCCACTATATCGGTACTCCGATTAGTGGTGGGTGGTTGACCGCTAATCAAGCATAAACGCGAGGTTTGCGAGCGCCAACAGCACCACCCATCATTGCCGCTGCCAAACTCAGCAAAGAGCCAAGTAGAAAAGACCAAGTAGCTTTAGCTGTATTACCAGCTATATCGCGAACTTGATTTGGGCCTACATTCTGGGCTTGATTGGGTATATTAACGCCGCCCTGTTGTTGTACTTGATTGGCAATTTCTCCAGCATTAGCAGCGGCAGCGCCAACAGCACCCGATATCCCGCTTCCTAATAACCAAGCACTAAGTGCTAATGTAGCTCCCCAAAGAATTGCTGCATTCAAAAATGCTGTTTTCTTGGTCATCGGGCCGCAGCTTTGAGCCATCACCCAACCGCCTAAAAAAAGGGAAATCAGCAAACTGATAATCGACCAAATTACGACCCCAATACCAACGGAACCTGCATCCGCGCCTGTTGCACCTGCGGTTAATCCGATCGCCATTCCCAAAGCGCTTAAAATTAGTTGAGTACCCAGAGCGATCGCAATTCCTGCCAAAATTGGCCCCCACCTCACTCGATCGTGGTAATCCACCAGCGGATTGACGATTGTAGGCTCAGTGAGTGGACTGCCCGATCGATCTGGATAAGTCATAAAAGATTAACCCCTGCGTTACGTGAGCATTTTTTTTCTTGAAGGTAATTTAATTTTACTTAATCATCATTACCAAAATATCTACCGATGGGCATAATCTTTTTAAGTTAAAATTTTTAAATATCAAAAGTAGTAACTTCGATCCTAAAATGGAAATTTCCTTTAAAAAAAAACCAGCAGATCCTTTAGAGATGCCCTTGATTTTCTAGGATATCCCCTAGTTAAGGTGATAGTTAAGGTGATAATAAAACCTAATAAATCCTTGTGATATTTGCTGGCAGAAACGTTGTAGGTTCGCTCCACCCAACCTACGAATGATTAGATAAATTCACCCTTTTGAGTACAGGAATCCTAAATTCATCTACCTAAAGATAGAAAAATATAAAAAATTATCGCTATTTTGATGATTCTCAATTTGCTGAATCATTCATAAGAAGGAAGTATTAGACCTGATATCTATCTAAAGTAGGTACACAAGTTGATGTAGATAGTACAGGAAACAACAATGTTACTTTACAAAATTGAGGATTTTAATCCCAACTACCGCCAAGCCGCTTTTGAGGACGATGATATCAAAGGGCTGGATGTGTATGGCGGAAGTACCGATGATAAAATTGGCACGATCGATACTGTGCTGGTAGATGAGACAGGACGTTGCCGCTATTTTGTGGTAGAGACTGGTTCTTGGATTTTTGACAAAAAAGTTTTACTTCCCATCGCTCTTTGTCACATTGATTTTAATGGGCGGCGTGTTTACGCTACAGGTTTGCAGAGTAAAGACAAAGTGGAAAAACTACCCAGGTATGAGCATGGGATGGCAGTTGATTACGATTATGAAGAACAAGTGCGGGGTATTTATCGAACTTCAACAGTAGAAGCGTCTGTACCAGTAGAAGCATCATTACCTTTAGAAGCACCCGTTCCAGTTTCTACAACGCATTCTGTCTTGCCTCAAGCTAGTAATCCTGCTTATGACCGGGATACCTATACTTACGAGCGAGAGCCCCAATTGTATCAGATGAACGAACAGGATCATCAAAAACTCAAACTGTACGAAGAACGATTAGTTGCAGATAAAACCCGTCGCAAAACAGGCGAGGTAATAATTGGCAAACAAGTTGAGACCAAAACGGTACAACTGGAAGTTCCTGTAGAAAAAGAGCGAGTTGTGATTGAGCACACAACTCCCGAATATGTAGGGAGTCGCGTAACTCCAGATACCGCCTTCAATCAAGAAGAAATGGCACATTTGGAAATCTACGAAGAAACCGTCAATATCAAAAAGCAAGCGTTCGTGCGCGAGGAAGTGCAAATCAGAAAAGAAGTTGAGCAAGATACGGTTGAGGCAACAGACACAGTACGTCGCGAAGAGTTAGATGTTGTAAAAACAGAATGGGAATCGGATAGAAAAAAACGTAATCCGCTTTAACTCAGCCAAATAGTATCGTTAAAAATGCAAAAATCAGGAGGAAATTTATCATGACTAATCGCAGGCATTTACCGTCAATCAGCGTAGCCTTTTTAGCTTTAGCAATTAGTGTCAGTGGCACTGGCTTTGTGCTAACTTCCCAGCAAGTTGCTGCTCAACAAGCTAAATCGAAATTTCCTGATGTACCGCCGAATTACTGGGCGCGTCCGTTTATTGATTCCTTAGCTGAAAAAGAGATTGTTACCGGATATCTAGACGGAACTTTTAGACCCAAACAGGCTGTGGATCGGGATGAATTTTCGGCGATGATCCGCCAAGCTTTTAATCGAGCCAGCGTTAGAAAGATACCGAGTGGAAGTTACTTTAAGGATGTGCCTAAAAACTACTGGGCAGAAACTCCGATTCAAGAAGCTTATGAAACGGGATTTATGAATGATTTTCCCGGAAATGAGTTTCGTCCGAAGCAGTCCTTGACTAAGGCACAAGCATTAGTTGTGTTAATGAGGGGTTTAAATATGGATTACAATCCCCCTGTTGTCAAAACCGATCGAGCTGCTGCAACTCCAGCAAGGCAAACTCCAGTAAATAAACGTCGAATTGCTAGGAACCGTTTGGCATTTCCCCTCGCAGCGACTGTTTTGATGCAGCCGTTATTACCTGTAGTCGCAAGGCTGCAGCCTGGGGCGGCCCCCACACCTAAACCGGCTAAGACTGTTCCACCAACAACGACAAAAGCTGCAACTGCGCCTGCTAAAAATTCAGCATTAGATTTTCTCAAGTCGTACTATAAAGATGCCGAGAAACTTCCTAAATATGCGGTTGAGCCAGTGGCAGCAGCGACAAAGGCAAAGATAGTGGTCAACTATCCAGATCCCAGAGCTCTTAATCCGAACGAGTTGCTGAGTCGGGGTAGTGCTACTGCCCTAATTCATCAAGCTTTGGTCAATCAAGGTCAGATACAACCGCTTCCAGACAAGAATACTGCTAAGTACATTCCTACGAGCCCACGTCGCTAGTTCTTCCCTCAACATTAACTTTTTTACCCCTGGATTCGATTGACTCGAAACCAGCGATAGCCGTAGGCTTCTAAGGGAATAGATGGCGATTCGGCATCGAGAGATTCATAGAGCCGATCGCCAAATAAGTCGCACAGATTGCTGTATTCGTTAGATTTGAGCGTAGCGGTACAAGGTTTGTCGGCGAGATTGTGGACAGCAATCACCGTCCTGCCTTCCCAGTCGCAGCAGTGGGCTAACACCGAGGGACAGTCGGTTTCCAGAAGGTGCCACTTGCCCCTACCCAACTCAGGACATTGCTTGCGGATGCTGATTGCACGTTCCATCCAGTTAATTAATGAGCCAGGATCGCGCTGCGCTGCGACGACATTGACTTGTTTGTAACCATATTCTCCCGTGGCGATCGCAGGTCTGGCAAGAGTATCAGTTGCAGCCGTCGAGAAGCCACCATTCGCTGCATCTGACCATTGCATCACCGTGCGAACGCTGTCTCTACCTTCCAGCGAAAGGTCATCCCCCATGCCAATTTCTTCCCCATAGCGCAGCATGGGTGTACCAGGCAGGGTGAAAAGCAAGCTGTAGACAAGTTCAATCCGGCGACGAGATCCTCCCATCATCGGTGGTAAGCGGCGACGAATCCCGCGCCCGAAAATTTGCATAGTTTTCTCAGGGGCAAACGCTGCAAAAATTTCCTCTCGTTCCGATGAAGTAATGCGATCTAGCGTCAGTTCATCATGGTGGCGCACAAAATTAAGCCACTGACAAATATCAGGAATATCCGGTAAGGTTTTTAGTCCCTCGCGCAATGCTGTGGATTCTTGACGCGCCAGGGCCAAAAACAGATGCTGGTTCAGCAAAAAGTTGAACAGGATGTGCATTCTGTCGCCCTTAGCAAAGTAGATAGAAATTTGCTCGCGATCGACATTTGCTTCTGCCAGCAACACAGCATCACCCTGACGCGATGACACAAAATCTCTCATTTCTTCCAAGAAACCTCGCAGCTTTTCGGGGTCTGCACCTTCGATGCCAATTCCTTTAATTAAAAACGGAACAGCATCAATGCGAAATCCAGACACGCCCAGTTCTAGCCAGAAACCCATAATTTTGCATATTTCTTCTCGTACAGCCGGATTGCCAATATTCAAATCTGGCTGTTCTTTATAGAAGTGATGCAAATAGTAAGCTTTTGCTTGTTCATCGTACTCCCAAATACTGTCCTCGACATCGGGAAATATCAGTTGTTCTGGATCAGTTTTGGGTGGATTTTCTGACCACACATAGTAATCGCGATACTTGGAGTTTTTATCGCTTTTGGCTGCCACAAACCAAGGATGCTGATTGGACGTATGATTTACTACCATATCGATCAGTACGCGAATGCCTCGTTCCCTTGCTTGGTGCATGAACTCGACAAAATCTCCCAGGGTTCCCAGTCGCGGATCAATGTTGTAGTAATCCATCACGTCGTAACCATTGTCCCGGTTAGGGGAAGGATAAAACGGCAGCAACCACAAACAAGTAATTCCTAGCGCGGATAAATAGTCTAGACGGTCGATCAGTCCATGAAAGTCGCCGACACCATCCCCGTCCGAGTCCATGAAGGTTTCAACATCGAGGGAGTAGACAATTGCGTTTTTATACCAGAGGTCTTTCATTGCAGTAAATTTCTTAATAGAGAAACTGTTGGAAATGGCTTTGTTCAGAAACCCGGTCACAGGGCCATTTAGGAAGCTGAATGCCACGGGTATAGCTCATCTTTCGGAAGATGAGCCTAAGTTATGTTTGTCCAGATTCAAAATCTATCCATCTCAAGCTCGATGAAATATCTGTCACTATAATAAATCAATTACGAAAAAAAAACGGTTGCTCAGACTGACTACCATTAGCAGGAGCGATCGCTATTTCCGATTAGATGTTCATGCAAATAGCCAACTTGTTTAGCTTGTAGCTGCACTGTCTTCGCTCTCTGGGAGCCAAGGCAGTGCTTTCGCCACCAACCTTAGTTAAATCGGCCAGGCCTTGTCAATCATAAGGACATAGAAGTTGTGTTTGCCTTTAGCGATCGCCCATGGTGCCAACTACTCTTCTACCCAATTGAGTAACCCAAGAGAAGTAACAGCTCCAAAAAAGTGAGCGCCAATCAGATTGACGTTGGCCATCGTCACAAAAATATCTAGAGAACGAATCACATTTTCTGGCGTATAAGCTGCGAGCGCTTGCGGTTGACTCAGAGTTTTTGCTAGGACTACAGCCACTGTTTCTTCAGATGCGACAAACGCGATTAATACCCCCACCAAACTAGAAACTAATCCAATCCGTAAGGTGTGAGTAATATGTTCTTTGCTGGGATATACCTGGGAATTTTCGGCGTGCAAAAGTCGGCCTAAAAGCCGATAGCGAAAATCCCAAAATATTCTAAACGCCAGCAATAACAGGCCCACTATTGCTAAAACTACCCCGAAACCAATACCTGCATTATTGGTTTGTTCGCCCATGTTGCGACCCAACATAGCAAATAATAAAACAATGCCGGAAACAGCACCCAAGAATAACTGTATCCAGAAGCTAAATCTACTAAACAAGCGAAAAGTTGCGACGAATTCGCTTTGGGTCAGCGGTTGCGGCACGGATTCTGGTTGATTCATTATATCCACCTTATTGCTGAATTGAGCATCAAAATAAACGAGGTAAGAAAGAGGTTCTGCTTGTCTTCCTGTCGCAAGCGATCGCCTGGTGGTTAGCTATTAGACTTCTGCAGAAAACTCGGTTAAGGGCAGGACAGGATGCCTAACCCCTACTCCCCGCAGTAGTTATGAGAGAGGTGTATTGGTTACTGAGGAATGGCTGACGGATATACTCCTGTAGCAACTAAGACAGGTTTGTTGGTATACTCGGCTTCTAGCTTCTGCTTCAAGGTCAAATCCCATTGCAGATCGTAGTCCCGCTCAAGTTCAGCGACGACAAACGAACGCAGCACGCCGGTTACGGCAACCTTCTCACCTTCTTGCACGGTTGGTTTTGGAACTGTGTGTATCACTAACAAGTCTTGTCCGCCAATTAATTTGTCTTCATCCAAAGTGAACGAGTTTGGACTTCTGAGGCTTTCGACTTCACCGCTCACCGCCAGTGTCTTGCCGTAGTATTTTTGGGGGTTTGAGGTGAGTTCACCCGGTGTGGGGGCTAGCGCCATCGATTGTGCAACGATCGTAGGTTTACTTTCGTACTCGGCGTACAAGTTTGGCTCTAAGCCTAATTTGTACTCGCGCTCAATATCTGCAAGGACAAAATTGCGAACTGTTCCTGTTACTTGAACTTCTTGATCTGATTCAGTCGGCAGCACAAAGGGCTTGCCGGTGGCATTGACAACCAAAATCGATTCGGTGCTAAAAAACTCCTTATCGCTAACTGTAAAGGTCGATGGCCCCAATTTTTTGACTGGTTCGCTTCTGATGGTCACAGTTTTGCCAAGCAGTTGTGCTGTTTTATCAACCACATTCTCGGTTGTCGTGGGAACCGTACCGGGTGTTGCAGGTGCAGGTGCAGGTGCCGTTGCTTGTCGCTGTGGGGTAGTACAAGCCGGAAGCAGGATAGCTGCTAGTGCGAGGGCGATCGCTCCTCCCTTAGCATTCGAGAGCTTTTGAGTGGAATTGTTCAAACGATTATTAACCATTGAAAAACCTCCTTGATTTTTTCTGTTTATTTTGTTGATGAAGCTACAGAATTCGTACTCAAAACCGGGTCTTTTTATAACCTAATTCAAAAACACTTGACCGTCAGGGTGAACTCTTAAAACTCCTTAATTGCCATCCTATTTAGTCGTTTCATCTGAGGAGTTGCTGATGCAACAAGAGGCATGGTTGGCATACCGATTAATAAACTGCCAGAGATGATTTGTAATATCCCTGGCGTTTTTTTTCAGGGATTTTTTAGTTGATACATAGATATCTCCTGATGGAATCTTTCAAATTTAGTCAGGTGTGCCCGATTTTGCGCGGGCAAATAGTCGCGAGTCACCGCTCAATTTTGAAACAGTACCAAAGTTTCTTCGCTGGTGCGATCGCCTCTGCTAGAAGTGAGATTCACCTCGTATCGGGTTCCTGGTAAAGAAATGGTCGGCTTAAAAGCAAAGCTGAATTTACCTTGTTCATCCGCCCGAATTGTGCGTTCGAGGATATTTCGTTCAACTCCAAATAAACCTGCCACAGAAGAGGTAGCCTGAACGTTGACATTAACTGTCGCATTTGGGGCGCTGCGTCCTTCCACTTCAACCGTCCCGCTGACGCGAGCATTTTCTTCGGGAGTGATAATTTCTAGCGGGATTTCGGCAGTGTTGGAACTGCCATCATCGCCAGCAATTAGTTCTCGATCTAAACGGGAACGAATAACTTGATTTCCCGACTGCAAACTAGCAGTAACCGCCGCACCTGCAGGGGGGAAATAATCTTGGCTGCGGATCGTATATTCCCCTGTGTAAACGCCGTTGGATTCTTCCCGCATGGGAATGTTATAAGCAACTCCTTCAATGGAGAAATTAGCTGTAGCGTTGGGAGTGCCGAGCAATTTGAAATTGAGCGTGGTTCCCGGCTCTAACTGCGGTACGGATTGAGCAGTGAAGCGGTTAATAGACAAAGATTGAAAGCGGCGATCGCTATAACCAGCTACTAGAGGTTGTTGCAAGCGGGTGCTGCTGATGCGATCGCCTTGTTGCAAATTTGCCCGCACAACTGTATTTTCGGAAATACGATCGCCCTCGCGAATCATGTAGTTTGCCTCGTAAACTCCGGGTTGAACCTCCCGCATCGGCAGATTTTGCACTGCATTTGGGATAGTCAAGGTAGCTCTAGAATACGGGGTTCCTCGCAGCACGAAAAAGAGTTGAGTTCCCGGATCTAATCGCTGTACTGGATACGCGGTAAAACTGTCTATATCCGAGCCGACTACTCTTCGTTGAGCTACTTGGATAGAGGGTTTGGCGCTAGCTAGGGCAATTTCCGGTAAATAAATGGTTGAACCCAACAGAACCAGTCCAATTGCCGTTGAAAATGATTTTATTTTCATAAAATCCTCCTAAATCGCAACAACCAACCTCTTGCAGTAATGTGAAAAGAAAATTTAAATTATTAAAAATTTACTTTGGCTCAAGGTCGATTGTCTGTGTTCTACGTTCTACATTCTTTCAAAATGTTGCTTATATATCCATTTAACCTCAAGTCTCCAAAGCTTGCCATCTGTCGGAGGCAATAAGAAAATATCTATCTGATGAAAGATGATTGAAGAAAAAATGATAATATTCCTTTCAGTTCAGTTAAGTGCGATCGCTCGGACTATTGGCGATAGATGCTTGATTCCCCACTGTCGCACTGGGGCGCATCCATTCTTGCAACGTCCATAAGCCCGTTATGGCAGCTATTGCAGCTCCCAAACTATCCATAATTAAATCAATAATCGTATCATCCAGGCTCCCAATCACTTCGGTTGAGAGAACAATACCAGCCGTCCACTCGGTAATTTCCCACAAAGCACCAATCGCAATCCCAAAACTGGTTATTGTTAGCAAGTACAGCAGTTTATGGTTGCGAAAAATAGTCAGCATTGAACTGTATGCTAAAAAACTCAATGCTAAAGTCACGGCAAAAGTCGTGAAAGCATGAACAATTTCATCATAAGGTCCCGGTTGGTAAAACAGTCCGAAAACCCAGCCTCCGGCGTTGAGTAAGGCAGCAAGCACAAACAGGAAATCAAACAGCGTTGGCAAGCGATCGACCATCACCACAAACGCCAGGGATGCTACTAAGAATAAGGCTAACCCCAAGGCATTTTGCCATTTTCCCTGACTCAGAGCACCTATTACTGCTATTGTTAATAACGCCTGTCCTACCCAAGCTGCAACTCGATAGCCACGCCAGTTTGTAGTCATCATCACTCTCCTTCTATATTAAGATCGCACCTCCCCGACTTCTTAGAGAAATCGGGGTTCTCCATGTCCTTAATACCAATTTTTTATGAGGCTGCACATATCTCGATCCCCCCTAGCCCCCCTTATTAAGGGGGGGACAAGATTCTTCTCAAAGTCCCCCTTCTTAAGGGGGATTTAGGGGGATCGAGATATGTGCAACTTCACCTTAAATTGGTATAATGTCGTTTATTTTAGCTCAATTTCTAGAGGTCATCTTGAGCAACTTGGGCATGGTTTAAGGCAGCGACTAAGGTAACTCCGCCTAAAATATTACCAATTAGGGTAGGTATCATGAATTTGCCAAAATATTCTGGCCAGGAAACAGCTTTAATTGCCACTGCATAGAAAACTTCCACCGATCCGGCAATAATATGAGGAAATTCACCTAGCCCAACCAGGGAAGTGATGATCACAATTACCCACAGTTGGGAAGACTCAGCGGCGGGGAGAAGCCAGACCATTAAAGCAATTAACCAACCCGCAAAGATTGCCCGCAATAAAGTTATCCAAAATCCTCCATCGATAACTCTTAAACCTATTTCGCCAAACGCTTTTTGAAATTCAGGCGGGAAGACTCCAGGCTGTGCAACTATTGAGGCAAATATGAATGCACCGAACAAATTGCTTGCTAAGACAATTCCCCATAATCGCAGCACTCGCATAAAAACTTTGGGTCTGCGATCGTTTAACAAAGGCAGAATGACTGTCAGAGTATTTTCAGTGAACAATTGCTGACGCCCCATCACCACGATGACAAAGCCGATACTGTACCCAAGGCTGACAATGATAGAACTCCAAGATTGCTGGGGTAAATTTGCTTGGAGTACACCTTGAGCCACCAGGGAAAATCCCATAGATAGTCCTGCAGCTAATCCAGACCAAGCTAGGGCTGAAACTGGACGCAACAACTCACTTTCACCCTCAATCCTAATCGTTTCGTGAATGATTAAGGCAGTGGGACGGATTCGCTCAATGATCTCTTCACGATCGCGATCGCTTAGTTCCAACTTTTGTTGACCCAGCAATTCTATTGCTTGGCTGGCTCGATCGCTATTTTGTGTCATCTCGCTCTTGTTAAATTATATGAACTTCGTAGTTCTCAGCATACAAACTAAACAATAGCGACGCGCCTAACCTGAGAATGAGCTTTGGGTTTTTCTAAAAAGTGTCTGTAGAGAAAAAATAGTTGTGCAACATCTATCTTAAGTTTGGTGATTTTAAAATTGAATGTAAAAGCAATATATCTTAAGTAAGATATTCCGCTATTTGCTTTAATTTTGCACAATCTTTGCCATACAGAGGTGTAGGGTGAAAATGTAAGAGTGGCAGTGTTAGGAGGCATCTTTGTACAAAATTAATTCCTTGAGTACAAGAAAACCTGACCCATTCAAAAATTCAACCACGAATGCGATTGTGGAGGCTTCTAGCTGGTTCGATCGCTGTAATTGGGAAGGAAAACTCCTCTCTCAAATTTGAGAACCTAGTCAAGCCTGAGTGCGATCGCATTCGTCGTGGAGATTGCCGTTTTTTTGGGACTAGCAGCAGTTTTTTTGGCTTTGCGCGTACCCTCATTTGCA
The DNA here is from genome assembly GCF_036700325.1 of Microcoleus sp. Z1_B2. Classification (NCBI taxonomy): domain Bacteria; kingdom Bacillati; phylum Cyanobacteriota; class Cyanophyceae; order Oscillatoriales; family Microcoleaceae; genus Microcoleus; species Microcoleus sp. Z1_B2. Next base: position 115,080 of record NZ_JAUBOQ010000005.1, on the reverse strand, counting down.
ATTGGCAAAGACCTGCGGTGAGTTTTACGTTGGCACAATCATGCAAGTGGCTTTGACATTCAGTTCAATGTAACGTTTTTGCTGGCGATCGCAATTGTCTTTGGTTTAATCGGGCTTTGGGGAAAAGCCACCAGCAAGCGTCGTTTTAACGAAGTGTGAAGCACCGGAATATGAAAATCCACAATTTCAACCTCACCATAAATCGTGGGTAAATCGATCGGTGTTGACCAGTTACTAATCTAGTAATAACAATGAATAGAGATAGCGATGATCGCAGTTCTTCTGCACAAATAACTAACCAACAGGGTGAAAATACAAATCAACAAATCCCGCAGCCACCAGAGGGTTGGGATCGCTTTAAATGGTTGGGGCCGAGTTTTTTATGGATGCTGTCGGCTGCTGGTTCTGGTGAGTTACTATTTACACCTCGAATTGCAGCACTTTACGGCTACTCGCTGTTGTGGGCGCTGCTAGCGGCTGTTATCCTCAAGTGGTTTATCAACAACGAAGTCGGGCGGTTTTCGGTTTGTACGGGTGCAACAATTTTAGAAGGTTTTAAGCAAATTCCTGGACCGAAAAATTGGACGATTTGGCTGATTTTATTGCCGCAGGTGGTAGTAGCAATTTCCACAGTTGCCGGACTTGCAGGTGCCGCCGCTACAGCACTGATTCTAGTAACAGGAGGAACAGTTAAACTTTGGACAGTGATCATTATCGCTGTGACGGCAGCAATTGTGTTCATGGGGCAGTATAAAGTTGTTGAGAAAATTTCCTCAATTATCGGCATCGGCCGCACGTTGGCCGTGGTAGCCGCGGCGATTTTTGTTTTTCCCAACCTTCGACAATTCGCAGCGGGGTTAGTACCTCAAATTCCCCAAAACGTGCAATATCAAGAAATCCTACCTTGGCTGGGTTTTATGCTAGCAGGGGCAGCAGGATTGATGTGGTATTCCTATTGGGTGGAAGCCAGAGGATACGGTGCTGCTTCCCTCAAACAAGAACAACCCCTTGATTTTAATGAAATCGGCCACGAACAAGTAAAAAGGTTGCAGGGGTGGGTGACTTTAATGAGTTTCTCCAACACCTTAGCAGTCGTAGGTGCGCTGTTAGCGGCACTCGCTTTTTTGATTCTCGGTGGCGAGTTGTTGCGTCCCCAAGGATTAGTGCCAAAAGAACAACAAGTAGCCGAAATTTTGGGTAGTTTGCTAGGCGACCTTTGGGGGCCATTTGGCTTTTGGTTTATGGTGGCAATTGTTTTTATTACTTTTTGTAGCACCACGCTTTCAGTCCAAGATGGCTTTGGGCGGATGTTTGCCGATGGCACGCAAATTTTACTGCAAGGATTTGGCGTGCAGGGTCGTTGGACGAATGAAAAATTTTTGCAGCGATTTTATATTATAGTGCTGTTAACTGCGTTACCCATTGCGATTTATCTGATTTTCGGCGAACCCGTTTCCTTGTTACAAATGGCTGGAGGCATTGAAGCAGCTCACATTCCCATTGTGACTGGATTAACGCTTTATGTGAATCATCGAATGCTGCCCAAGGAATTGCGACCCTCGAAGTTTATCTGGGGTGGAACGGTAATTGCAGGAATCTTTTTTGCTTGCTTTGCAGTTATCTATCTTTTACAACTGACCGGGATAATTGGCACGAGTGGAGGAGGAAGTTAAACAGGGTTTTTATAGTGGCGTTAGGAGGTAAACGTGCCATAATTTCGCAAAAATAATAGTTACATTTGTCTGGCGATAACTGGCAAACTGTAACAGATACAAACTCCCCCTCAACTGCAATCGGAATAGAATTTTTAGATATTGCAATCGATCGCAATCAAACATCTGGGATTCACTTTACTTTTTTCTAGACTATTTCCCAAAATTGGGAAAATCGCAACTATCAAGTTGCTGTTGTTAGTTAACCTTCACTTTCAAATTGTTATGACTCTCGCAACCAAACCTTTATCTAACTATATCGCCGTCGTGTTTGACTTCGACGATACCCTTGTCCCGGATACCGTCGATAGTCTGTTAGAAAGCCTCAATATTGATGCCCTCGCCTTTCGTCGCGATCGAATTCAACCTTTAATTGATAGCGGTTGGGACGATATTCTAGCCAGATTTTACGCAATTATCGAGGAATCTAAGCGTCAAGGGAACAAAATAACCCAGGAATATATAGCAAATTTTGGGAAAAAATTAGCGCCTTTTGATGGCGTTGCAGAAATGTTCGATCGCCTACGCCAAAGCGCTTATGCAATCAACCCCAAAGTGGAAGTTGAATTTTATATAATTAGCTGCGGCATGGTGGAAATTGCCCGTAATAATTGCATCGCCCCCAAGTTTAAGGCGATGTGGGGTTGCGAGTTCCATTATGGTAAAGAGGGCGAGATTGAGTTTGTCAAAAAAATTGTAACTCACACGGAAAAAACTCGCTATTTGTTTCAACTTGCCAAAGGCGTTGACAACAATCCAAAAGACGATGGCAAAACATTTGTTTATCGGGATGTTCCGGCGGAAGAATTGCACATCCCGCTAACACAAGTCATTTATGTGGGTGATGGGGCATCAGATATTCCTTGTTTTTCGCTTTTGAATGAACAACAGGGAATAACGATTGGGGTTTATAAAGATAGTACCGCACAAGATTGGAGCCAGGAAATAGAAATTAGCCAAAGTCAGCGGCTGATGAATTTGGCTTCTGCAGAATACAGTGAGGATTCGGAATTGATGCGATCGCTCACTCTCGCTGTAGAAAGTTTAGCCAAAAAAATCTCCCTGCTCCAGTTAAGTGTTGGTGAATAGAGAGGCTTTTGTTGTGGGTTTAGGAAAGTGGATCGGTTTTTTTGCTTTGGTAGCCTCGCTCTATATTTTGTGGAAAATTAGAACGATTGTTTTACTGTTTTTTACCGCCGTAATTTTAGCGATCGCTCTCAACCGTTTAGTGCGAAGATTGCAGCAGTCGGGTGCGAAGCGGGGAGTGGCGATCGCCTTAGCAGCGGCGATTCTAGTCACAGCGAGCGCTGTCTTGCTAACTCTCATCGTAACGCGCCTGAGCAATCAATTTCAAGAGTTGTCCGAACTCGTCCCGCTAGGAATAGAACAACTGCGACTTTGGAGCAATTGGTTGCAAGCAAGATTACCCGGACAAATAGTTGATAACCTTCCCAGTATTGACGATTTAACCCAAGAAATTAAAACGCTTTTTCGGTGGACAAGTTCGCATATTTATCTGTGGTTTTCCAACTATCTAACCTTGATTATCAATACCTTATTAATTACCGTTTTGACAATCATGCTTCTGGTAAATCCGATGCCATACCGCCACGCAATTATCAGCCTTTTTCCGGCTTTTTACCGTCAGCGAGCCGATGAAATTCTCTCAAAATGCGAAGAGGGTTTAATGGGTTGGTTGGCCGGCGTTGCATTAAGCATGAGTTTTATTGGTATTACGAGCATTATTGGTTTGTTGGTTTTGCAAGTTCCCCTGCCTTTTGTGAACGGGCTTCTGGCATTCATATTAGCCTTAATTCCCTATATGGGCGCAATTTTAAGCGTAATTCCACCGTTGCTGCTGGCTTTATTAGATTCGCCTTCAAAAGCAGGCGCGGTGTTGTTGCTTTATTTCCTAATTCAACAAATTGAAGGCAACTTGGTCACACCTATCATTATGGAAAAGCAGGTATCTCTGCTTCCCGCTTACACCTTAGCTCTCGTGACAGCATTCGGATTTTTCTTTGGTTTTTTGGGATTATTTTTAGCGCTACCAATTCTAATTGTTATTCAAATTTGGGTTAAAGAAGTTTTAATCAAAGATATACTAGACCGCTGGCAGACTCCTCCATCATGGAAGCCATCTCATAGCCCCTAAAGCTATATTTGTCAAGCCCAATAAATGTGAAATTTATTACTCAATCAACCGATGAGACTCCCGCTCAAGACAGATTTTAAAAAAATCTAAACAAGCTAATCTTTAAATTAATAAATAATCACATAAATTATCTGTTTAAGAACTCAGTTAGCTGGACAGGAATGCACTATTGGGTATGGCAGCAGTCGTTAACAACTAAATTGTCAAAAAATATGAAACGGGACAACTCACCCACCGACAGCATTAAAGACTCAATTGGACAGGCAGCTTCTCATCCCTGGTTTGAGCGACTGGCAAGATTGGGATATGCTTCCAAAGGCTTAGTTTACTTTATTGTCGGTTTTTTAGCAGCACAAGCCGTCTTCAGTATGGGCGGCCGGACAACCGATACTAGCGGTGCATTATCAGAAATTGTTAACCAACCCTTCGGTAAATTTCTGCTATTTCTTGTAACGATTGGCATTATTGGTTATGCCCTTTTGCGTATCGTTCAGGCAATTCTCGACCCAGAAAACCAAGGACAGAAAATGGATGCCAAGCGAATTGCCCAACGCATTGGCTACGCCTTAAGTGCTTTAGCTTACGCAGGTTTAGCTTTAACGGCTGTAAAACTGATAATGGGTTCAGGCGGCGGCGGTAAGAGCGATACAACCGAAGATTTGACAGCCCAAATTTTAGCGCAACCGTTTGGAGAATGGCTGGTAGGATTGGCAGGCTCAATTGTTATTGGTGTCGGTTTTTCTTATTTCTACCAAGCATATAAAGCCAAATTTCGCCGCCATTTCAAGCTAAATGAAATGAGCCAAACCGAGCAAACTTGGGCGACACGGTTGGGTCGATTCGGAATTGCTGCCCGTGGAGTTGTTTTCGTTATAATCGGTTTTTTCTTAATTCAAGCAGCAAGGCTATCGGATGCCAGTCAAACGAAAGGATTGGGCGATGTGTTGGGAATTGTGGCACAACAGCCTTTTAGTCCAGTGATTTTGGCTCTAGTACCTTTGGGTTTAATTGCCTATGGCATCTACTCGGTAATTGAAGCTCGCTATCGGCGAATTTTCGGTTCATAAGCTTGCCCGTTATGCAGAAAGTTATGAATTTTGAGTACAACAATTTTTTTGAATTAAAAACTTATCTAACTCAAAGCTCAAAACTTTTACAAGGCGTCCTGATTAAATCACCTGCTTTTAAGTCTGGATATTTTAACTCAAAACTCAGGGCGGGCACTCTTGGCACCGCCCTGTACTCAAAACTCAGGGCGGGCACTCTTGGCACCGCCCCTACTGTACTCAAAACTCCTAAAAACTTATGGCAAAAATTGGTTATCATGCTTCCCACGAACAGTTTAAGCCCAGCGAACTGCTGAAATATGTCCAAATGGCAGAACAAGCTGGCTTTACCCATGCCCTTTCTTCCGATCACTTTCATCCTTGGAGTGAAGCGCAAGGACAAAGTGGTTTTGCTTGGTCTTGGTTGGGTGCAGCAATGCAAGCAACGGCGAGGCTTTCCTATCGGGTTGTTTGCGCTCCCGGACAGCGGTATCATCCGGCTATTATTGCCCAAGCTGCGGCAACGTTGGGAGAAATGTTTCCCAATCGTTTTTGGCTAACGGTTGGCAGCGGTCAAGCGTTGAACGAACATATTACTGGGGATAAGTGGCCTACTAAGAGCGATCGCAACGCGCGCCTCAAAGAATGTGTCGATATTATCCGCGCCCTTTGGGCAGGAGAAACCGTCACCCATCGCGGTTTAGTGTGCGTAGAAGATGCAAAACTCTATACCCGCCCGGAAATTCTCCCATTAATTATCGGCGCCGCAGTTACGCCAGAAACCGCAGAATGGGTGGGCAGTTGGGCAGATGGATTAATTACTACTTCTCGCCCACCTGAAAAGTTAAAAAAAGTCGTCGATGCGTTTCGTCGCGGTGGCGGAGAAGGGAAACCAATGATTTTGAAAGTGCAGCTTTCCTATAACAGTAATGCAGAGAAAGCACTACAAGGCGCTCATCATCAATGGCGTAGTAATATCTTCAAAAGTAAAATGCTGACAGAACTGATAACACCCGATCAATTTGATGCGGCCGGGGAGTTTGTGCAACCAGAGGAGTTATATCAACACGTCCGCATTTCGGCAGACCAAGAGCAGCATATTGAGTGGTTGCAACAAGATATGGAATTGGGGTTTGATGAACTAATTTTGCACAACGTTAACCGATCGCAAGAGCAGTTTATTGAGGCGTTTGGCGAAAAAGTAGTGCCAGTGCTGACAAAAACTTGATGTTGGCATCTACCTAATTCAAGACTTTGAATTCTGATTTAATAATTGCTGAATCTCAGCCCGCAAGGCAGCAATTTCCGTTTGAAGTGCTGCAATTGATTTCGCTCCTGCTAATTCTGCCTCGTCATCCTCTGCATCGCGACCAATAAAAAATGTGGCGATGGTCGCAGTTACATAACCAAAAACCGCAAACGCATAGAGTGCCAGAACAAGGCAAAGTATGCGACCTTCTGGCGTTTTGGGCCAATATTCCGAACCCATTGTCATCATTAGCATTGCCGTCCACCATAACGCTGTGCCGTAATTATTTAACCCGGAGGAACCATCGGCGACATCTTTTTCAAAAGCATACATCCCTGCTGCACCTACCAAGGTAATAATTATCGTTAGTCCTACGACATAACCAAATCCGCGACGGCTAACACTCGCAGCTAATGCCCGCATCCCTCGATTCGTACCAGTCATAACTCGCAACAACTGCAAACTTCGCACAGCCCGTGCTGTTTTGAATGCTCGCACCACTCGTACAATCCTCAAGGTACGCAAAGCAGGCAACAGCAGAGAAAAAGCCGTTATCCAATGGCTTTTAATATAGGAAATTTTGCGCGGAGCTAAGGCAAATTTAACTAGAAAATCGGCAATAAAGATAATCCAAATAGTAGTGCTAACGACTTCTAGCAGTGGATTTAATCCCCAAGTTAATTCAATAATAAATAGGGCTAGCCACACAAATGCCAGCACCAGCATGGGAGCTTCCAGCCAATCTTCTAGCTGTTGCAAAATTTCGCCTTGCTCTTGTTCTATGGCTTGTTTTTTGGCTAGGTTGGGGTTGTTCATCTACCTACCAAATCATTAAAAGTTTGTCTTTTACGCTGCATTTTAGTATAAGGTTTCGCCAATGGCACAGCAGTAAACCAGTGGGCTATTATTGACACGCAAATAATTAGGCTACCAATGACCCAAGCTGACTCTAACCCCGTTTTACGTAGCGCCAGCATGGCATAGAAAATCGCTGCCACACCCATTGAACCAAACCATCCTAAAAACAAAGTATCCTGCCAGCTTTTTAGCTGACCCAGCTCATGTGGGCGAAGACAGCGCAACTAACTACAAACCCTTGTTAAATTCATTCGCACTCTAACGCCCTTCCCTCTTCACGTCCAACTCTTCACGACGCAGTGTTTCCCTTGCCTCAACAATCTCCGTTTCAACTTCTTTCCTGATGTTAACTTCTTCGCGGACGAAAGCTTCTTTTTTGATATCAGCCGTTTCTTCGTAAACTTCCATACGCATCACCTTTTCCTGCTGGAAGGGAGTATCTCGATTTACTGGCGCACCTGCCTTTTCTGGAGTTATACTCTCAATTACAACTCGCTCTTTTTCTGTAGGAACGGAAACTCGTGCCGTTTCGGTTTCAACTCGCTTGCCAATTGCTACCTCGCCAGCTTTGTGACGGCTTTTTTCTGCAACCAGTCGTTCTTCGTAGAGTCGGAACTTGTGATGCTCGCGATCGTTCATCTGATACAATTGAGGCTCTTGTTCGTAAGTGTATGTGTTGCGGTCATAACCAGCAGCCTTAGCTTGGTTAGAGACAGAACGCGGCATAGAAACTGGTGCAGATGCTTGTACAGGCAATGAGGTTTCTAAAGGCAATGATGCTTCTACAGGTGCAGACCCTTCTACAGTTCGAGTACGATAAACACCCCGCACTTGTTCTTCATAATCGTAATCAACCACCATCCCATCCTCATACCTGGGTAGTCTTTCTGCTTGGTCTTTACTCCTCAAACCCGTCGCGTAGATGCGTTCTGCATCAACCTCAACTCGACAAAGTGCAACTGGAACTAATACCTTCTTGCCAAATATCCAGAAACCCGTGTCAACCACAAAATATCGGAAACGTCCTGTCTCATCAACTAGCGCTGTATCAATTGAGCCAATCTTCTCATCTGTATTTCCAGCATAGATATCCAGACCTTTGATATCTTCGCCATTAAAAGCAGCTTCGCGGTAGTTGGGATTAAAATCTTCAATTTTGTAAAGTAACATACCAGTCCTTCCTTTTCTATCTATATCAACTTATGACCCCATTTTAGATATATCTCAAATTTGATGCTTCCTTCTTATGAAGGATTAAGTGAAACAAAATAGTAGGATGAGTATATTTATTTTAATTTTTTTCTGTCTTTGGATAGATGACTTTTTAATTTTTCATCCACCTTCCGCACCCTCAAGTTTCACAATCGGTTTCTAACTATTTATATAGAAAAATACTTTTAGAAATTAGACTTTGATACTGTACATTAACGGAGCAAAAAAATATATAGCAACCCTAAATTATTCGCGTAATTATTGTAGGGGCAATCCGACCCCTACTCCCCGTGGTTGCCCCGATAGATAGGGGGTAGGCACGGGGAGTAGGGGTAGCACTACCCTACAAATTTACATGAATGATTTAGGATTGCTATATACATAATTTATTACTTTAAAAATAGACTTTTAGGTGAGATATTTGGGGCAAACACATTTGAAAAACTTTGCCTTGATTATGCTACACCCTATGTTTAAAATCATTATGAATATATGCCCGGTAGCCTCTTCAGCAAGCAATTTGTCCTAACTAATGACTAATGAGTAATGACTAATGAGTAATGACTAATGAGTAATGACTAATGACTAATGACTAATGAGTAATGACTAATGGCTAATGACTACTGACTACTGACTAATAAAAACAAATTCCCCGGTCTAACCAGGGAACGAAAGATATTAAAAAAAGTAATGTTGTTTTAATAAATTGAATTTGCCAATAAGCGGCGATAAATTAGTAGCAGCCCTTGTTGAGTTGAGAGCGGACGCCGGGGCGGGCAGTCCTGTGTAGATGCCGCACCCGATCGCATTTTCCAGTCTCAAGAAAACAGTTGCATTCATATTTGAGTACCACTTAAGCTTGGTTGCTGTTGCGAGTCTGGCTAGCCAGCTCCAACAGTTGCGCCCAGCGTTTTTGGACTTGTTTGGGAGTGCATTTGATCGCGGTGGCGATCGCCTTGTCGCTTTCTTGATTCCGCTTCATTTCTAACAATTGCTGCATTTCCGGCGACAGTTGAGCGCGAAAAGCTTCCCATTTGTCCGAAGTCATTCCCAGCTTTTGATCGACATCAGCACCCAGCCATTCGTGGACGAGTTTCCAATTTTGAGTGCGGGCAAATTTTTCGACGTGGTACTTAAACCGTTGTTGCAAGTAGTCGCGCTGGCGGGAAGACAAACCGAGCACGCGGTCAATTTCCGAAGCCGAAAGGTCTTGCAATTTTAAAGTTAAGTAATTCACGCATTCTGGCTGATTTTGCGATTCCAGATAGGCGATCAATTCCGAGACTACTCGATCGCGCAGCACAGCATCAGCAGGATCGACAGTTTCCGATACCATTTGCTCGCGCACTTGTTGCAGCGCCGGAGAGCGGCTGTAAATTTCCGCATCTTCTCCCTTGCCGGATTCTACAGCCATTTCAATGTCGATCGCAGTTTCGGGAGGCTGGCCCTTGGCAAATCCTTGAGCGCGCAACACGATCAGGCGTTGGCGGTTGCGGCCGGGCAAACCGATTTGGCGCTTGGCGTAGTGTTCGGTAAAAGCCATGTACTCAGCCAATTCTAGCTGCGTGCGGGGCTGGTAGGTGACATCGAGTTGATGTTCGCGACGGAAAGCTCGCAGAGATTCGATGTAAAAGCCTTGCAAAAAGTCTTCAATCATGTTGTAGCGAGCTTGGAAGTTCAAGTTCGATCGGAAAGAAGCAACATGGCGGTAAATCATCGCCGCGAGGTGAGAATGCAGTTCGACGCGGCCTTGTTTGGAACCGAGGCGGTAGTATTGCAGGGTTTTTTGCAACCGGTGCTCGGCCAAGGTGATTTGCCAAGCTTCAACTTCGCCGGAAATTTGGATGCGATCGCTTTTTTGGCAAATCCGTTCAACTTCCTTAGCAATCCGCATCGCCACTGCTTGAGCGCTGCGGCTGGCAGTTTTCATTTCCCCTTGCAATTCTTTGAGGGCGAAGTCAGCCAAAGCGAGGATATCGATGCTGGGAACAGTATTGATTTCGGCGTTTGGTTCGCTGGAGGTAGCCGGAATGCAGTTGAAGCCAGAAGCGGTGTTGCAGTTGACGGTGGTGGCAGTTTTGGCAGTCATGGCATTTATCGGGTGGTAGGGCACAGCGGGTGTGCGAGGACATTTGTCAGAGTGTGAGGCGGCAGTTGCTGGCGGTTTCGCTTGCTGTGCTGATTCAACTCTCTATACATTGAATGTTACGGAAGTAGAGATAACCGTAGTTATGCCAGTGTTCCACTCTCTCATGCAACAGTTTTTGGCTGCTGAATCTGATTCTAATCGCTGGCTGTGGAAGATTGGTTTTATTGCCGTTAAAGCCTTACTTTACAAGCATTCTGAGCTGTTATGTGCGTGGGGCGATCGCCAGGAAAACTGAGGGTGCTGCCAGGCCGCTGAGTGGACAATCTAATAACTGGCTATTTGAGGGGGTTTTGGCCGTTAGAGATTGTGGAATCGAGACTTGGCAGAGTGTAGCTATCTGCAATGTCTTCAGAACCTACGCAACAGCAGTTAGGAAACCCGGTTAATCTGAAAATTTGATCTTATCCAAGAAGGAAGAAGGAATCAGAAAGAAGCACACAGAGCTTTGTTTGCAAACAATTCACCCTGATTCTTTCTCTAATACCAAAGTCACCGGCCCGTCATTCTCGATCGAGACTTGCATCATCGCTCCAAACAAGCCTGTTTCGACTTTTAAGCCGCTCTGGCGCAACTTTTCGACAAATTTATCATAAAAAATTTCGGCTCGTTCAGGAGCCGCTGCTCGGTCAAAGGAAGGTCGCCGACCTTTGCGGCAGTCCCCGTAGAGAGTAAACTGACTGACAACCAGCAACTCGCCGCCAATGTCTTGTACTGACTTGTCCCAGCGCCCGGTATCCGTGGCAGAGTCGGGAAACAAACGCAATTCCAGGCATTTGCGAGCCATCCAATCGAGTTCTGTTTCGGTGTCGGTGTCTGCAATACCTACAAGCAAGTTAAGTCCGCGGCCAATTTTGCCAATAATTCGATCGTCAATTTCGACTTGAGATGATTTTACTCGCTGGATGATGACTCGCATGGGAAATCGGTAATTGGTAATAGGTAATTACTCGTTACCAGGCTCTGGCCTGGTAACGCAGATCCAGAGGCTCTGCCTCCTATCTTCCTAAGTACCAGAGATGCAGAGCCTCGCTTACATCGGTTCCCAGGCCAGAGCCTGGGAACCAGTAACCTTTAGTTTTTCCCAAAACCTTTGCCGCGATTGGTTGAAGGCATACAAAGACAGTTTTCGAGTTGCGATCGCAAAGTCTCGGTATCCAAACCCTGACCGATGAGAACAAGCTGGTTTTTGCGATCGCCTTTCCACTGGTCATCGTCCATCGTAAATCGCTTGCCGCTCAAGTGAAAAATATGCCGTTTGGGACTTTCTTCAAACCACATAATCCCTTTCGCGCGAAACACATTTGTTGGCATTTGTTTGTCTAAGAAATATTGAAATTTTCTCAGAGAAAACGGCTTGTCACTCAGGAAAGAAATTGAGGTAAATCCGTCATTTTCTAAATGGTCGGAGTGGTCGTGATGGCTGTGGTCGTGATGGCTGTGGTCGTGATGGTCGTGATGGCTGTGGTCGTGATGGTCGTGATGGCTGTGGTCGTGATGGTCGTGATGGTCGTGATGGTCGTGATGGTCGTGATGGTCGTGACTGCTAGGAGTTTCTTCAGATTGGAAATATTTGTCCGATTCAAACAATCCGACGCTGAGGACAAGCGGTAGGGGAACTTGCGATTTTACTGTTCGCAGAATTCGAGCACCTTCTTTGACATCCCGAATCTTAACTTCCAACAAATCTAAATCTGCTTCTTCAACCAAATCAGTTTTGTTGAGGATAATTATATCGCCGTAAGCTATTTGACTGTAAGCTGCTTGAGAGTTGAATAAATCTAAGCTGTAGTTGGCTGCGTCTACTACTGTAACTATCGAATCGAGACGAGTCAGGTCGCGCAGTTCTGTGCCTAAAAAAGTCATTGCTACTGGCAGCGGGTCGGCGAGTCCGGTTGTTTCGACTACCAGATAATCGAGATTTTCTTGACGTTCCAGAACTTTGTAAACTGCATTAACTAAATCTTCATTAATAGTGCAGCAAATGCAGCCGTTGTTCAGCTCAACCATGTTGTCGTCGGTGGTGACAATCAGTTCGTTGTCGATGCCGATTTCGCCAAATTCATTTACCAAAACTGCTGTTTTCAAACCCTGCTGGTTGGTCAGGATGTGGTTGAGCAGGGTTGTTTTGCCGCTGCCGAGAAATCCTGTAATGATGGTAACGGGTAAGCCGTGTTTGGGAGCGTCCATCGCCGGTTCTGTCTCGGACTGAGTTGTAGATTGCATAGCTTGAATGTCAAATAATGTCGATCGCACTTTCTTTGTGGCTCTTATTGTATCTTAATTAGGACAAGGCCTGGTAAACCCAGTTTCTCGGAGAAATGTTGGGTTTGGTGGCATGGTATCTACGCATCAACCGGGAATCAGCCCGAGAGTGCAAAATAAGTGGGCCGCTAATTATCGGCAATTGCTAACGCGATCGCACTTTTTTATTTTTTTGATAAAATTTTGTCCAGAGTACCTGTCGCAGTTTTTGCCACTAACTCCAGCAGCGACAAATTTGGGACAGACTCAAGCCCAGTGCGATCGGCCAATTCCCCCTACTCTATAGCAATCCTAAATCATTTGTGAATTTCTTACTCCCTCCCCTTACCAAGGGGAGGGTTGGGGTGGGGTAAAAAATTTACGACTCCTGCAAGGATGGCTATATAATAGTTTTAATTATTGAGCAGCCTAAAATATTTAAACCTCAACGAAAACAGGGCGGTGGCTAACAACAGCCACCGCCCTCAAGATAGTATTGCGCTATCTAAGTCTGTGCTTACGCAGGAAGCAAGACTGAATCAATAATGTGGATGACGCCATTATCAGCAGCAACATCGGCTGTTGTAACGGTAGAATCATTGATTTTGACGCCATTGGAAGCATCAATTTTAACTTCTGAACCTTCCACTGTCTTGGCAGATTTCAGCTTGACCACATCAGCGGCCATAACTTTGCCAGAAACGACATGATAAGTCAAGATTTTTGTCAGCTTAGGAATGTCCTTAAGCAGTGCTTCTACAGTACCTGCGGGAAGCTTAGCAAAAGCTTCGTCAGTAGGCGCAAAAACAGTGAAGGGGCCAGCGCCTTTAAGAGTATCTACTAAACCAGCGGCTTGGACGGCAGCAACTAGGGTAGTAAAAGAGCCTGCCGAAACGGCGGTATCAACGATGTCAGCCAAGTGAGTCACCTAGTTTTTGTAATCTGTAAATCACTATAACGCTAAAAAGTTAATTTAGCTACAGATATTTTTTCTCGTTCAGTTTGGTTTTCTTATATAAAATAGAACATTTTTTTATATATAACTCATGTCAGTAAATACCTACCTAAAGGTAGATTATAATTTACCGATTTTACTGTATTTTAATTTAGAAATGTAATCCTAAATACATTGGTAAGCCGATCGCCCCTGCGCGCTGTTTAAACTAAACGCAGGGGCGAGACAGCATCGCCCCTGCTACGACATTTTGATTGACTTGGCAAAACATTCAACCTTCAGCGCAGCGCTAACACATTACAAAAGCCTGCCACCCCGACTGATGGCAACAGTTTGGGAAATCCCGATCTAAACTGTTAACAACCACTAACTAGCGGAAGGGTGACATGAGATACAAACTACTAGGTCACAGCGGACTTCGCGTTTCGGAAATCTGCCTCGGAACCATGACTTTTGGCGAAGATTGGGGTTGGGGCGGTTCCTACGACGAAAGCCGGAAAATGTTCGACGCCTTTGCAGAAGCGGGCGGCAATTTCATTGATACCGCGAATCTCTACACCAACGGTACTAGCGAAAAATATGTCGGTGAGTTCATCGCAGCCGATCGCGAAAAATGGGTAGTTGCCACTAAGTATAGCCTCAACATGAAGAATGGCGAAATCAATGGTTTTGGCAACCACCGCAAAAATATGGTGCAAGCAGTAGAGGCCAGTTTGAAGCGATTGCAAGTCGAATACATAGATTTGCTGTGGCTGCACGCTTGGGATTTTACCACACCCGTCGAAGAAGTAATGCGCGCTTTTGACGATTTGGTACGCGCCGGCAAAGTTCTTTACATCGGCATTTCCGATACGCCGGCTTGGATTATTTCTCAAGCAAATACGATCGCCCACCTGCGCGGTTGGACACCATTTATCGGCTTGCAAATCGAGTATTCTTTAAAAGAGCGAACTCCTGAACGGGACTTGATCCCTATGGCAAAAGCCTTTGATATTGGCGTCACAGCTTGGAGTCCCCTAGCAGGCGGTTTGCTAACAGGAAAATACAACACTTCAGAAACAGCCAGCGAAGCTAAACGGCTGAATTCACCTGAATCGGGAAAAATTAACGAACGCGACCTCAAAATAGCTGACCAAGTTAGCAAAATAGCAGCCGAAATTGGCAAACCTGCTTCTCAAGTAGCCCTAAATTGGCTGATCCAACAGCCAGTCGAAGTTATTCCAATTGTGGGTTCGCGCAAACTCTCGCAACTTCAGGAAAATCTGGCTTGTTTGGAGTTTAAATTAACCCCCGAACAAATGCAGCAGTTAGACAAAGTAAGTGCAATTGAATTGGGTTTCCCTCACGATTTCTTAAAGAGTTCGACGGTGCAAGATTTTGCCTTTGGAGGAGGAATGGCCAAAATTGACAGCCGCCGACTGTAAAGTTGCTGCTATTTTCTAGTTGCGGGTTTACGTGGATATTTGGCGTTTGATTGCAGATATCGGCGAACCCGCCCTTAGAGGGATGATTGACATTGGTGCTGTGGGCGCGAGATTAAACTGACGCCCACAGCGCAAATGTCATCATCTTGGTTTCTTGGCATATACTCGCGCAAAATCTTAGGTTTATCGTTGCGGTTGCCTGGTGTCTTTGCTATTGTTGAGATAGGTTTTCTTCGGTGAGTTTACCCCCACTCTATAAACTGTCAATTGTTAATCTATCTGAAGTCAGAAATGTCGGTCAATCTTCTGTATATTCGGATACAAATTTTCCAAGTTAGCGATCGGATGAGTTAAAAAAAGCAAGGTTTGTCAAATCAAAAAGCAACATAAACTTGATGGCAAATTTTCTCTCATCTTCAAATAAAGCAATAAAACTCGCTCTTTTTTCACCCCGTACCTGCCAGTTAAGAGTCATTTTACAAGGTCGATCGGCATTTTAAAGGCTTTTGAACCCAGCGTGCAAGCTAGGTGTCTCCTGAGAGAAAAGTCATCCTTCAGATAGAAGTTATGGCAGAAAAACTGGGTTACATTTAACAACAATAGCAAATCTAACAATATTAACTTATCTCAAAGTTTCAATTCTGAAAAAAGCAGATAAGCCGGTTTTTCCCGCAGCTAAACAGTTTCTTTGTTTGGCTCACTGAATGCGGCGCTTGCTCGTAAAACTTCTCACATTTATGCTTGCGACTTTCAGTAAGACCCTGCTGAGAAATATATCCTCTTGACCAATTTTAACTGACAATTTTTCATTGACAAATTCCAGAGGCTAATATGTCGCCCCCAGAAAACTCAGTCAACAATAATTATAGCAATAAAGAGCGAGCATGGGAGATCCGATTTACCTCTATAGATCCCGCCAAATCCCCCTCTCAATTCGCTCCCTCGCCCGCAGTGCGCGCCAACTTATCAAAAACTGAGGCTGTAGAAGCACCAGATTTAGTTTGCTTGTCTCATTTGCGGTGGAATTTTGTCTATCAGCGTCCGCAACATCTCTTGAGTCGTTGTGCCAAAACTCGTCGCGTATTCTTTGTAGAAGAACCTGTTTTTAGCGCAGCTACAGATTGGTGGCTTGATGTCAGCATCCACGAAAGCGGAGTCTGGGTAATAGTACCGCACCTGAGCGAAGGAACCAGCGAAGCAACAGCACAAACTGCTCAGCAAGCCATGCTAGATGATTTGTTTCGAGCGGCAGAAATTAGCCAGTACATTCTGTGGTATTACACACCAATGGCTGTCAGCTTCACAAGCCACTTAAAGCCGCTAGCTGTAGTCTACGACTGCATGGATGAATTGTCAGCATTCAAAGGCGCACACCCCGATTTAAAAGCCAATGAAAACCAACTATTAAAGCGCGCCAGCGTAGTATTTACCGGAGGACACAACCTTTACGAAGCCAAACAGCACCAGCACCCAAACATTCACCCCTTCCCCAGCAGCATCGAAAAAGAACACTTTGCGACAGCCAGGAACCTTTCAGAAGAACCGGCGGATCAAAAAGACATTCCTCACCCGCGTTTGGGGTTTTATGGCGTCATAGACGAACGCATGGATATCGAACTGCTGGCGGGCATGGCCCAAGCAAAGCCAGACTGGCATTTAGTCATCATTGGCCCGGTGGTGAAAATCGACCCGGCAACTCTGCCAACTCACCCCAATATTCACTATCTCGGTGGCAAATCTTATCAAGAATTGCCAGCGTATCTTGGCGGATGGGATATCGCCATGCTGCCTTTTGCGATTAACGAATCGACTAAGTTTATTAGTCCGACGAAAACTCCAGAATACCTCGCTGCCGGCAAACCTGTCATTTCTACTCCTATCCGCGACGTGGTGCGGCCCTACGGAGAAAACGGCTTGGTTCGGATTGCTAGCAATTGGGAAGAATTCGTTGCTTGTGCCGAAGAAATCCTTAACGAAAGTTCGGACGTTCGCACCAAGTGGCTGAGTGAAGTAGATGCCTTTTTAGCAGACAATTCTTGGGACAATACCTGGGGCGAAATGCTGGGGTTGATCGAAAGTGCGATCGACGATAAAAAGCAGAAAGCTGAAGGCAGGATGAAAGTTTTAAGTTAGGAATGTTGAGGTTGAAGTTAAAGAGTTACACGTTACGGATTCAAAAATTAACACTCAACACTCCTCGCTGTATGTCCAATTACCAATTATTTCTTACCCTTACCCTTACCCACAATCAGAGGTGTTTCCATGTTTGACTATTTAATCGTCGGAGCCGGATTTGCAGGTAGCGTCATTGCCGAAAGACTAGCAAATGAAGCCGGAAAAACAGTTCTGATAATTGATACCCGCAACCACATCGGCGGTAACGCATACGATCACTACGACAATCATGGCATCCTCGTACACAAATACGGCCCCCACATTTTTCACACCAATTCGCGCCCTGTTTTCGAGTATCTTTCGCGCTTCACCGAGTGGCGGCCCTACGAACACCGCGTCCTCGCCAGCGTTGACGGTCAACTGCTGCCAATTCCGATCAATCTCAACACCGTAAACAAACTTTACGGACTGAATCTCACCTCATTTGAAGTAGAAGATTTCTTCGCGAAAGTAGCAGAACCAAAGGATTATATTCGCACTTCCGAAGATGTCGTTGTCAGCAAAGTCGGCCGCGAACTTTACGAGAAATTCTTCCGCAACTACACCCGCAAACAGTGGGGAATGGATCCGTCGGAACTCGACAACTCAGTGATTGCGCGCGTACCCACTCGCATTAACCGGGACGATCGCTATTTTACCGATACCTATCAAGCAATGCCCCTGCACGGCTACACTCGGATGTTTGAAAAGATGCTTTCTCACCCAAACATCAAGGTGATGCTGAATACCGACTACCGGGAGATTGAGGGTTTTATTCCTTACGGGGAAATGATTTACACCGGGCCAGTCGATTCCTATTTCAATTATTGCTACGGCAAACTTCCTTACCGTTCCTTGGAATTTAAGCACGAAACACTGAACGTACCTGTACACCAAGAAGCACCGGTGGTAAATTACCCCAACGAGCATTTATATACTCGCTGCACCGAGTTTAAATACCTCACCGGACAAGAGCATCTAAAAACTAGCATTGTCTACGAATATCCCCAAGCTGAGGGAGACCCTTACTACCCGGTTCCGCGTCCAGAAAATGCCGAAATATACAAGAAATATAAGGCTTTGGCTGATGCAACTCCGGGAGTTTCTTTCGTGGGAAGGCTGGCGACTTACAGGTATTACAACATGGATCAAGTAGTCGCTCAAGCTCTAACAACTTACACGCAACTTACTACCAAGCCGATGATTGAATTGGTAGAAAATGTTAACGGTTCTGCCTCTAATGTCAGCTCATCCAATGGAGTCGCCCATCGCCCAGCCGCAGCTTCTCTAGAAGTCGCTGCTGTCAACAACGGCAACGGCAAATCTCCTAGTAAGTAGCTGGAAGCTGCGAGTTACGGGTAAAAAGGTAAGGTGCTCATAGAGCACCTTACTCGGTTTTCATCAAAAGTTATTTAATAATTCAAACAAGCATTGAGGTAAAAATGAACGTTCTAGTTAAAATTGTTTTGTCTCATGAGGTTTTGGAAATTTCTCAGTTTGCTCAGTTTCAGAAAGAAATACAGCGCCTCATTGAAAGCGGTGGCAAAATTCTGATGCTGGACTTCTCAAAAATAAATTTCCTGAAAAATTCCGAGTTAATGGCTGTAGTGGCGATCGTGAAATTAGTGAGAGACAGCCAGTGTATACTTTTGATCTCTGCCATGAGCGAACAAGTTAGAATTCTATTTGAACTCACGGGACTACAGCAAATATTTCAGTGTTTGCCGTTTGCCGAAGAATTTTCTCTCACAAGTGAGCTAACTGAACAGTTAGGAGGTTTGCCAAGTCTTGCTAGCTAGAGGGAGAGGGAGAGAGGGGGGATAGGAAAAATCTTCCTGGTTTATTGTTCCTTCTTCTGACTAATGACTTCAGCACAAGACAGCCTTTAGATGAGGCTGTTTTAATGTGCAGAACTTTGGCAAATTAATTAGCAAAAAACTTGTCAAAGTGGGGGTAATTGTAGCTAACCTATAAATATAACTTTGGGTAGATGTGCCGATGAGTTGGTTAGGTAGAGAACTAGAAAATTGCGAGATAGAAGAGTCTGCAACTCTTGATAGTAAGGTGACAGTTCAAGGACGCAAAACAGGTTATCCGCGCCCCCAACTGCGCCGGAGCAACTGGATTTGTCTCAATGGTAAGTGGAGGTTTGCTTACGATGACGCGGGCCACTGCGTGCAGCCGATCGATATTTCTGAGTGGACTCACACTATAGAAGTGCCGTTTGCTCCAGAATCGGCAAAAAGCGGGATCGGCGACACGAATTTTCACGCCAACTGCTGGTACGAACGCGAATTTGACGTACCCCACACAGAAGGCAGAGTTCTCCTCCACTTTGGGGCCGTAGACTACCGCGCCCGCGTCTGGGTGAACGGTCAGTTTGTCATCGAACACGAAGGCGGACACACTCCTTTCACCGCAGACATTACAGCAATTGTGAACCTCAACGGGATGCAGCGGGTGACAGTCTGGGCCCACGACGACCCGCAAGATTTGGAGCAACCGCGGGGCAAGCAAGACTGGCAAATAGAGCCCCACAGTATTTGGTATCCGCGCACGACGGGCATTTGGCAGACAGTCTGGGTAGAATTGGTGCCTCACACTTATATCGAGCGCATCCGCTGGACTCCCCAGTTTGAACGCTGGGAAATCGGTTTTGAAGCGTTTGTCGCGGGCGATCGCCAGTCGGGAATCCAAATTAAAGTTAAACTGTCGATCGGCTGTTTGCTGCTAGTCAACGACACCTACGAAGTCCTCAACGGCGAAATCCACCGTCGCATCGCCCTCTCCGACCCTGGTATCGACGACTACCGTAACGAATTGCTGTGGAGTCCCGAAAAACCGACGCTAATTAACGCCCAAGTGCAGTTGTGGGCCGACGGCAAACTACTCGACGAGGTTAAATCTTATACCGCCATGCGGACGGTTAGCATCCAGCGCGATCGCTTCATGCTAAACGGCCGCCCCTACTATTTGCGACTGGTGCTCGACCAAGGTTACTGGCCCGACACCATGATGACGGCCCCTTCCGACGAAGCTTTGCGGCACGATGTCGAATTAGTCAAAGCAATGGGTTTCAACGGCGTCCGCAAGCACCAAAAAATCGAAGACCCCCGATTTTTGTACTGGGCTGACGTGCTGGGGATCCTAGTTTGGGAAGAAATGCCCAGCGCCTACCGCTTCACTCCCAAAGCCGTGCAACGGCTGACGCGGGAGTGGACGGAAGTCATCGAGCGCGACGGCAGCCACCCCTGTATCGTAGTCTGGGTGCCGTTCAACGAATCCTGGGGAGTTCCGAATTTAGTCGAAGCCGCAGCCCACCGCAACTACGTGCAAGCGCTGTATTTCTTGACCAAAACCCTCGATCCGACTCGCCCCGTCATCGGTAACGACGGCTGGGAAAGCATCGATACCGACATCCTGGCGATTCACGACTACGACAACAACCCGCAAACCCTAGCCAAGCGCTACGGGCCCGAAGTCCAGCTAGCCGATTTGTTCGATCGCGGGCGTCCCGGCGGGCGAGTCCTCACCCTCGACGGCCACCCGCACCAAGGACAGCCGATGATGCTGACAGAATTCGGCGGCATCGCCTGCGCCGGTCGCGAAAACCCTGATTTTTACAGGGTTTGGGGCTACGTGCGCGCGTCGGACACGAAGGAACTGCAAAGGCGCTACAGCGCGCTGTTGAAGGTGGTAAACCGAGTGGAAATGTTCAGCGGATTTTGTTACACGCAGTTAACCGATACTTTCCAAGAAGCTAACGGTTTGCTGTATGCCGATCGCACTCCCAAGTTTCCCCTAGAGGCGATCGCGGCGGCAACTCTCGGCTGGGATATTCCCGAAGAAAGTTCACAGCCGCAAGCTATTACTCAATGCTAAATAGACTAAAGAATCAAGAGGGTATTTAAGTAAAAGTAGGGTGCGTCGCTGCCACAATCCCAGCTATTTACAAAGATTCCTTAGCGACGCACCATAACGCCATAACTAAAAGTAGAGTGCGTCGCTGCGACAATCTCAGCTATTTACAAAGATTCCTTAGCGACGCACCATAACGCCATAAGTCTGACGTAACTTAAGGTTTAGTCTGGTGCGTCGCTACTGAGATTTTTGCTTTGAGTTGAAGCTAGTCGAGGGCGACGCACCCTACGATACTAAAGTCATTACTACGAACCTTAAAACCTCACTGTCAACTGTCAACTGTCAACTATCAACTATTTAACAACGATGTTTCAAAGTTTTTTCATGGGCGGTTTTGAGTGCTCTACCCACAAATTGCGATCGGGAAAACGCCTCGATGTCACAGCCGCCACCGGTCACGATAAATTTGCAGCAGCCGACTACCAACGCTTGCAGGAACAAGGCATTTACACAGTCCGCGAAGGCCTCCGCTGGCACTTAATTGAACAGACACCCGGAAAATATGATTTTTCCAGTTCCCTGCCAATTATCCGGGCCGCCCGCGACATGAAAATGCAGGTAATTTGGGATTTGTTTCACTACGGCTGGCCAGACGATATTGATATTTTCAGCCCCGAATTTGTGTCCAGGTTTGCAAGCATGGTGCGCGCTTTTATGGAAGTGCTAACTGAAGAAACAGACCAAACACCTTTTGTAACACCTGTCAATGAAATTTCATTTATTGCTTGGGCCGGCGGCGATGTCGCCTACATCAATCCGTTTGCGAAAGGGCGGGGAGACGAGCTAAAAATCCAGTTAATCAAAGCTTCGATCGCCGCGATAGAATCAGTTTGGGAAGTCAATCCCAACACCCGGATCGTTCAAATCGACCCCACAATTAACATTATTGCTGACCCTGACAAACCGGAGGATCGGGACGCGGCGGAAGGTTATCGCTTATCTCAATATCAAGCTTGGGATATGTTGGCTGGACGTTTTCGCCCCGAACTCGGCGGTAAGGAAAAATATCTCGATATTATTGGGGTGAATTATTACGATCGCAATCAGTGGATTCACAATGAAGAGCCCATGAAATACACCGATCCGCTGTACCGCCCGTTTCGCGAAATGCTGCAAGAAGTGTTTGAGCGCTACGGCCGCCCCTTATTCATAGCAGAAACAGGCACTGAAGACGATTTTAGACCTGTCTGGTTTAATTATGTGTGCACTGAGGTAGCGGCGGCGATGAAAGCAGGGGTTCCGATAGAGGGAATCTGCTTGTATCCGATTGTTAACCATCCGGGTTGGGATGACGACAGGCACTGTTACAATGGTTTGTGGGATTATTGCAATGAATCGGGCGATCGGGAAATTTACCAGCCTTTGGCGGATGAATTGCAGTTTCAACGGCAGCAGATTGAACCGTTGCTGAAGTTGCAGAATTGACAATCGGGGCGATCTAATTCTTTAGGGTGCGCTGGGGCGCACCTTATAATAAATCTGCGTTAAAATTTTCTTAGAGACTCGGCGGTTGAAACCGCTTCTACACAAACAAAGTCCGCCTTCGCGGACTAAGAAATTTAGGGGGTATTAAAGCAGGATTATTATTTATTAACCTTTTATGCCCACTTGTCTATGCGTGCTTTCAAATTTTGAGCAATCGCTGTCATTAAACTGTCTAAGTTATATTCCTCTGTTGCACTATAATACAAGATTTTATCTTCGGAAATTCCAAAACAATCAGATATAATTTTCATTTTTTTGTTAGCATTTTCTAGCTGTGCTTGACTCGGTTTAAATGGTTGACTCCGGTTTATAGGTTCAATTTTATCAACTGAATTCACAGCAATAATTACTTTATCTCTTTGCTTTTTAGTTGCAAACAAACGCCTAAATGTCTCTTGATCGACAGCTAAATCTCTTTGATCTGCCCGCAACAAATAAACCACAGTATCGCTGAATTCTAAAAATTCGGAATATAATTCAATATACTTTTTATCTAAAGCTATTGACTCACCAATTCCCGGTAAATCGGCTAGGGAAAAATAATATAGATCGGTGCTTTCATGAATTTGGAACATAGCAGATTGGCACTCTCTTGTGCAACTTTCAATATCACTTGACTCAAATATCTCTTGTCCCAGAATATGATTGACAGTTGTAGATTTACCATAACCAGTTTTGCCAATAAATATGACCTGAAGGCAGTATATTAGCCTGTCTTCACTCTTGAGATGCCATTTTCTTCTATCTGAATGTTTCAAATTTTGACTTTTCAGAAAGTAAAAACATGGGTATTTCATCAGCAAATTGTCTAGCAAGGCTTCATATCTTACATTAACATTTATATCCATGTTGTCATCTTATATAAATAATCTCGAAATAATTTAGAGGCGAGCGATTTAAAAGAACCACTTGAAAATGCTTTTAACACCTTTATAGAATGAACCAACTACGGGAATAGACTCTATTACTGCTGGAACAACTTCTGTGACAATATCCCAAGCAGTATCCCAAAATCCTTTTTCTGCTTTGGTTTTTGTTGGTTCTGAAACATTTTCTTTTTTTACATTGCTGGCAAATGTAACTTTTTTATCTTTGGGTAACGCAAAGACGATTTCATCAATTAAGCGAACTAAATTGTATTTCTCTTCCGCAGAAACAGCAATGATTTTAGACACGGGTGTTGAAAAAAATCTTGACACAACCGATAATTTCGCCTCTATATTTTGCAGTTGGTTTGGGCCGGGTCTGTGATTTTTTTCATCCCATTCTCTGAAAGGTTCTATTTTGTCAACTTGATTGACCACTATAAAAAATACTTTCCCTTGATCGAGATGTGGCTTAACCACATTTTTGTAAAAAACTTCATCTGAGGTAAATGCTCTATCATCACCCTTGAGCAGCCATAACACAACGTCTAATTCTGGTAATAGCTTCGCATAAAGCTGTGCGTATTCCTTATCTCGTTCCTGACTTTCTCCTACTCCAGGTACATCAATTAACTTAATACCTTTTGAATTACCCTGTCCTATTTTTAATAGTATTTCCTGGGGATTTCGCGTGCAAGCTTCAATATCGCTAATAGCAGCTATATCTTGACCAAAAAGAGCATTACACAAACTGGATTTACCTACTCCTGTTTTACCAAAAATACCTATTTTTGGCTCATAGGATAATACTTGGGTGATTTTTTCAGTAATTGTTTGACGCTGTTCATCAGTGATGAGTAATCCTGTCTGTGTAAGTGAATCAAAAAAATCCGAATAATCAAACTTCATTTTGTTGCCTCCATAAATCCGAGTAACGATGTAACGATTAAGGTTCCCACGGAGAATGAGCAAACAAGTATCTTATTAATCTAAAATGTTTTACTCTTCTCAAAGAGATAGCTCCCGTGCGTAAATCCTGTTCGTATTTAAAAAGAGATGGTTTGCGAAGCCTAATTCTACCTATCTATTAACGGCCCAAATCTTCCTCAAGTTTGCGTTTCATTTCCCCAGAGAGAGGTAAATTCCGAATTTCTCCGCACAGACGCGATCTTGATTCTCCGTTTTGAAGGCGCTGTCTGTAAATCCCAATTAGCACTGCTTCAAGACCATACTTAGACAATGTTTCTGTAGCTAAACCGATGATTCCAAGCAGTGCTATTCCGCCTAACATACCTGCTGGACCACCTACAGCGGCGAGTGGGACACCTAACAATGCTAAAGCTGCTGTAATTGCAGCCGCACCTGTTAAGCCTGTAGTTGCCATTACAATTAGCAGAATGATTGCGGGTAATCCCAATGCAGCAGCTTTTCCAACCAATTTATCCATTTTGCGATACCTCACTCTTTTAATTAAAAATTCCATTCATGTCCTGGATAGTCAAGGGCTGCTCTGACAGATGTCAAATCAGCCAGGTCTTTGAAAGGACTAGACTTAGATATTTCGGTAATTGAAGTCTTCGATGGCTTAATAACTCTGCTCAGCAGAAAACTGTACCCCGCAAGAAGTGAGCCTTCCCGGAATTTCCTGTGTAAAATTAATCACGATCCTGCTTTCCCTGATCCTAACCTAACTACCTTTAACAAAGAAACTAATAAGCATTAGGAATCGTGTTAGACTTTGATTATAAAAAATCCAGAAACCTATCCCCTGCAATGGCATCCTCTAACGATCGCTTCCCCGAAGCTGCCCGCGACTGGGACTTAGAAACACTCTACACAGACCTAGCATCCGCCAAGGGAAAGCGGCTCACGCCCACAGAGAAACAACATCTACGGGGTCTACTCTGCGGCTACAGTCCCGCCGAAATTGCCGAAACGCTCAGTAAAAACCCCAAGGGAATTGCCGTTGACTTCTGTAATACTTTATACCAATATGTGAAAAATCTTGTAGGTAAAGCCGATGAAAAGGTAGAAAACTGGAGGAAGATTTGTGAATGGCTGGAGGACGCAGGATATAAAACTCAGCCGTCTCCCGAACCTGAATCAGGCGATTGTTTATCGGCAAAAATTATAATAAAAAAAGCAAATGTAGTTCTTGAGAAAAATCAAATCATAGTTGATATAAACCTGCGAATCGTAGCTTCCTCACCTTCAGAAATTCCCATTATAGAAAACTTCGATATCAATGGCAATGGTGCAAACTAAGGAAAGTGCGATCGAACTGAGATGTTGCACCATTCTCAATTACTTGTTTATGAACAGGCAAGATGCCTGTTCCACAAGAAAATTCACTCTTTGTGGAACAGGCATCTTGCCTGTTCTTGAGAATGGTCCAAGATGTGCGATCGAACGCATCAACTTAATGTTAGACCCAATAGCAATAAGGGCGGGCAAAATGCCCACCCCACATACTAGATATCACTTGGATATCAGACTTAAATTTTCAATACCCCCAGGGGAATTCGAATCCCCGTCGCATCCGTGAAAGGGATGTGTCCTAGGCCTCTAGACGATGGGGGCGCGTCGTTGCGTTTGCTTGTGTTCCGCACCTTTATTACCTTAACTAATCTTTCCCAATCTGTCAACTACTTTGCGAAACTTTTTTTTCTAGTCGTCCCAAAGCACGTCACAGTAGGCTTTGAGGATACGAGCGCAATTGCCGATCGCCCCGAGATGAGCAATTTCAAAGCCGTGGGTGTTCTGGGTGGGGAAAGCCAAACAAGCGGCGCGGGCTACGTGGCCGAACTTCATGGCGATCGAAGCATCGCTCCCAAAACCGCTAATTACCGCCAACTGCACCTCTACATCGGCTGCTGCGGCGGCTGCGCGCAATTGGGCGTTCAATCCTTCATCGTAGACTCCGTAGCCGTCCTGAACCAGCAAAACCGGGTTTTCGCCGTCACGAATCGGGTATTCCGGCGCCAGAGGGCAAATTTCCAAAGCGATCAGCGCGTCCAACGGCTGGCGCTGGGTGAAATACAAAGCTCCGATCGCCCCAACCTCCTCCTTCGCCGACGCGACCAAATAAACATTCACCGCAGGCTCTTTCAAACATTCCGCCAGAGCCAGCAAAATCGCCACTGAAGCCTTGTTGTCCAGAGTGTAGCTCGCGATCCAGTCCTTCAACCGCAGCGGGCGCTTGCGGTGCTTTCCCACCACCATCCGCGTGCCCGGTCGAATTCCGGCCTCGGCTAATTCCTCGGCGGTACACTTAGTTTCAATCCAGGCATTTTCCCACTTTAAAGAAACATCTTCCTGCTGAGCTTTCTGAGGAGATTCGTGAGAAACATGGCGGGAACCGAAGCTGAGAATGCCGCTAATTGTTTGCTTGTCTCCGAGCAAATCCACCACGCCTTCGCCGTAAACCCAAGGAAACGAGCCGCCCAATCTGCGGACTTCCACGCGGCCACTCTCGCCTATTGTTTTAACTAGGGCGCCAATTTCGTCTTTGTGGGCGGTAATGGCGATCGACTTTTCGGGATTGCGACCCTTAATTAGGGCGATCGCATTGTCCGCGCGATCGACCCAAGCATTCACTCCCAGGGCGGCGAATTTTTCCATCAACCGCTGGTTAATTTCCGATTCCGCACCGCTGGGTGAGTGCAGCATTACTAATTCTTCGATTGTTTGGAACAGGCGATCGAACTCTAACATTTTTTATTTTCGTTTTTAGGAGCGAATTTTGACATATATTAAAGCACATTTACTCACTCTTTCCCGGCGGTACACTTAGTTTCAATTCAGGCATTTTCCCACTTGAAAAAACATCTTCCTGCTGAGCTTTTTGAGGAGCTTAGGAATGAAGCAATTGGAGGCAGTAAAGGGCCATTGAGTAACAAGATTCATGCGATCGCGTGGATGCGTTGGGCAATCCGTTGGAGTTTCACCTCACCCCCCGACAAACTGGTGACGCGAGCAGGAGGCGACCAACTGCAGCCATTACTGGTGGCGGATACACTGCTGGCTAACAAGGGCTATGATCCAGATCAGCGCGTGATTGACCGCCTCAATGCCGAGGGGAAGACCACCGTCATTTCACCTCGCCGCAATTGCAAGACCCTGGAAACTTACGATGCTCAATTGTACAAAGCCCGTCATTTGATTAAGAACTTTTTTCCCAAGCTGAAGCAGTATCAGGGAATCGCGACGCGCTATCACCCTAGGCGGTGAACTTTCCGGCGTGCGATTCTTCTGGTTGCTGCCGTCATCGGGTTGAATTGATGACACCCCCTAAATTAACTTGACAGTGCCGTAAACTAATATGCCTAACCTCTTGAGCACCTTCTTTTCTAGTAATTTCATTCCTCACGGGCATTGTTACCTCTGGAAACCGGGGTTAGTCTGGCTGCACTTAACGTCCGATGCCTTGACTACCCTCGCTTATTACTCGGTGGCGTTTGCCATTGTTTACTTTACGAATGAGCGTAAGGATCTGCCTGCTCACACCGTGATGCTGCTGGTGGGTTTCTTTTTTATTTTTGCCTTATGTGGCACGACGCACCTAATGGGAATAGTGACACTTTGGCACCCCATTTATTGGGTTTCAGGACTGATCAAAGCTGTCACTGGTGTTTGGTCTTTCTATACGTTCACTTTTTTACTGATTCCCTTAATTCCAGTGGCACTCGATACGCCCAGTCCAGCTCAACTTGCCCTTACAAACCAGGAACTAGAAAATAGTCGCCGCCGTATCCAGGCGATTAATGTGGAGCTAGAGCAACGGGTGCAGGAACGCACTGCCCAACTGGAAGCGTCTAATCGCACCAAAGACGAATTATTGAAGCGTGAACAAGTAATTCGGGCAGAGGCAGAGGCCGCCAACCGTGCCAAGGATGAGTTTCTCTCGATTCTTTCTCATGAACTCAGAACTCCTCTCAACGCGATCTTAGGATGGTCAACGATGTTACGGCAAAAAAACCTGAGTGAGGATAAGGTGGCGCGGGCTTTGGAGACGATCGAGCGCAACGCAAAGTCTCAAGCCCAGCTCATCGAAGACATCCTCGATGTTTCTCGCATCATCACAGGTAAACTGCGCCTCCGAGTCCGGCCTGTCAACCTCGTGCCGGTGATTGAATCGGCGATTGAGTCTGTACAATTGGCTGCTGAGGCAAAGTCTATTCGCCTGCAAAGCGTGCTCGATTCTGAAGCTGGCCCGCTCTTGGGTGATGCCGATAGGTTGCAGCAAGTTGTGTGGAATCTACTTTCTAATGCCCTCAAATTTACCCCTAAAGACGGGCGAGTCCAGATTCGTTTGCAGCGGGTTAATTCCCATGTTGAAATTACTGTCAGCGACACTGGAGCAGGCATCAGCTCGGACTTTCTACCGTTTGTCTTCGATCGCTTCAGCCAGCACGACAGCACGACTACTCGCAGTTATGGGGGGTTGGGTTTAGGGTTAGCCATTGTGCGTCAATTAGTTGAATTACATGGCGGGACTGTAACGGTAGTGAGTCCAGGGATAGGACAGGGGACGACTTTTACAGTCAAACTGCCGGTGATGATTATCCATCTACCACCGAGCGATCCAGAGCCATTAAACTCGATCGTCGAGGCGAATGGGAGGTTTCAGGCCTCGCCCACCCTTGAAGGCTTACAAATCTTAGTGGTAGAGGACGAGGCTGACGCCCTAGAGTTGCTGAGCACAATTCTGGAAAAGTATGGTGCTCATGTCATGGCTGTGGCTTCGGTAAAGGAGGCTTTGAGCATTATCGAAACCGCAACTGATCGCAGCCCCGATGTTTTAGTGAGCGATATTGGGATGCCGGATGAGGATGGCTACTCCCTGATCCGCAAGCTGCGTCAACTTGAAGCGCTGCGGGGCGGTAGGCTACCCGCGATCGCGCTGACGGCTTATGCCCGGAATGACGATCGTCAGCAGGCACTATTAGCAGGTTTTCAGATGCATTTGACCAAACCCGTAGATGCTGCCGAGTTAGTGGCGGTGGTGGCCAGCCTCACCGGACGTACAAGCAGGTGCTAAAACCCAGGTGTTCAAGAACAAATGTTGCGTTTGAGAATAATGGGCTTTTTGTCAGCAGCACAAACCTCTGTTAACTTGATTCAGGCAACAAGTCTACTGTATCCAGGATAGGAAGCACTCTGAGTGGTTATCGAGTAGAGCCTGCATGAGTGCTAGATTCTCTAGGGTGCGAATTTCATCTTTGCCAGCGGTAAGGGCGATCGACTTTTGGGGATTGCGGTCGGGAATTAGGGCGATCGCATTGTTTGCACGATCGAGCCAAGCATTCACTCGCGGGCTGGCGAATTTTTCCCTCAACCGCTAGTTAATTTCCGACTCCGCAGCCCTGGCGAAGTGGAGCCTTACTAACTGTTCAATTGTTGGGAGCAGTCGATCGCACTCTAACATTTTTCAATTCCGTGTTTTGCAGCGCCTTTTGACATATATTAAAGCATATTTACTCTTGTGAACAAAAAAATAACTCTCTGTCATGATATCTAGCGCCTTCTCAACAAACTCCGAATCAGCCGGATTGGTTGACTAAAACTATCGCCTTCAGGTTGAATTTGCATAGTTCAACTAGATTTACAAGCGGTGCAAAATGTGAATTAAGCTGTGGAGCATTTAAACCAGTAACGAGGCTAGTAGGGTGCGTCAGGAGTGAACCCTTACGCTGAAACGGAAAACCTTAGATGCTGACGCACCTTACGCAAGCCCTTTAAATGCCGAACAGCTTATTACTTAGGAATGAGAATTAAATAACTTCCACAAGTGTGTGGGATGGGCGTCCCGCCCGTCCCACAATAACAATTAAAATTGTAAGTTATTTAATTCGCGATCCTTAGAGGCTTTTCCATCATCGAACGTTATGTTAAAAAAATGAAAACAAATCTCCATCTCTCCCTATGCTTGTCCATAAACTTCAGCAACTCGTGCAGGGCCAAATTAGAGCAAAAAATTTAGGGATTAAATTTAACAGAGTTGCTAACTTTCAATTACCCGAACAATTAATTGTGCAAGGAAAACTGCATCAAGTAAACGTGCCTTCAGAGAAAGGCATGGACGGAGAATTTATAGAAGTGCTTTTAGACGACTGCTACGGAGTCGAGAAATTATCTGAATTGCTGACGACAATTATTGATATTGGAGCCAATGTCGGCTTATTTCCGATTGCTGCGAGGAACAGATTTCCCCAAGCCGTAATTCACGCCTACGAAGCTACTCCATACCTAGAAAATTATCTCAAACATCAATCTCAAATCGCAAAATTTACATATTTTATGGAAGCAGTAGGATGTCGAGATGGTAAAGTAGTCCTCGACATTCGGGAAGTTTCGGCAAAAACCCGATCGACAGTTAGCGAAAGCGGCGAAATACCAAGGATATAATTTCGTAGGGCGATCGAGCGAATTGGTGGTAGCGTCGATTTAGCCAAATTATACTGCGAAGGTGCAGAATGGCTGTTATTTGAAGATCGAGATACTTGGCAACTTGTGCAAAACCTTTCTTTAGCATCCCGAACCTGCAACCCTCAAGGATATAGCAGATGTTGAAGAAGGAAGTTCGGCAACGGATTCGCTTTCTTCTGATGTAACGGAGCTCAGAAAGAAAGTTGGTTGTGCTGGAGTTGTGGTGATAAGTTACAGCAGAGGGAGATCAGGGTTTGGATCGCGGGCTTACAGTGGCATTTTTTTTGCGGAGTGGCATAACTACTCGGAATCCACAAATATGGCAATTCGTCAAGCGCTAGTGGGAGAGGGTAAATTAGTGTTAGGTAGAGAAAAATCTACAGGCAGTATCGAAGTGCCTGTGCCATTCGGCTTGCCAGCAGGATCGGGCTGGTAAAGTTGGATACGATCGCGCCCAAGTCGTTTAGCTTGATACAGCGCTTGGTCGGCTGCAGCAATCAGAATTTCGGCTCCCGATTCAGATCCAGGAACAATACTCGCTACGCCCAGGCTGAGAGTGACGTAGGGGCTCACCTGAGAACCAGCGTGAGGCAGCTCCAAAGCTGCGATTTTGAGCTGTATGTGTTCGGCTACCAACACCGCGCCTTGAATCGCGGTATTGGGCAAAATAACGGCAAATTCTTCGCCTCCGTAGCGAGCTACTAAATCTGCTGGCCGATTGACTGCATCGGCGATCGCCGCGGCGACTTGTCGCAAACATTCGTCTCCGCCTTGATGCCCGTAGGTATCGTTGTAGCTTTTAAAAGAATCAATATCGCAGAGAATCAGGGACAGAGGCGTTTGTTCCCTGGCTTGTCTGTGCCACTCCATTTCTAAATACTGATCGAAACGGCGGCGGTTGGCTAGCTGCGTGAGTTCGTCTAAAGTTGCCAAGCGCTCTAACTTGAGGTTGGCCGCTTGCAACTGCTGGTATAGTTCTGCTTGCTTGATCGCGATCGCCAACTGGGTGGCCAGAGAAGACAGCAACTCTACTTCCAACTGCATCCACTGCCGGGGACTGCACTGGTGGGCCATCAGCAGCCCCCACAACTCGTCTCCTTGCACTAAAGGCACAACCAAATAAGCTCTCACCGCAAATTGTGCGAGCAAGTCAATTTGATATTGCGGCAAATCCGCGGCCAAGATATCGGCGATCGGTCGGATCGCTCGATGTTGGTATGCTTCGAGATAGAACTGGTCAAAACAGAAATTTTCCAGGGTTTCCCCCAACATGGGCTGGCAGTTGGGAGCTACAGATTCCACTGTCACCGCCCCCGTCGCCGGGCCCGCGCACAGACTGCCGGTACAGGGGTTGAAGCGGACGATCATCACTCGATCTGCCTGAAGGAACTGACGCACTTCGGTCACTGTCGTGCTGAGCACTTCCCCCAAATCCAGAGACTGGCGGATGTGCTGAGTAATCGTCGCCATCAGCAGTTCTCGTTCGTTCTGCTGCCGCAGCGCCTCTTCTGCCCGCTTGTACTCGGTGATATCTTGAGCAGTGCCGAAAATTTGTTTGGGGCAGCCGTCGGCTGTGCGGGCGAACACTTGGTCGCGACAGCGAAACCAGCGCCATTCGCCCGATCGATGTTTGAGGCGATATTCCAACTCTAAAATATGCCCGTCTTGGGTCGAGGGAAATTTTTGCTGGTGGGCCTTGAGCCTCGGCAAATCTTCTGGGTACACCAAACTCGAGTACAAAGCAGTTTGCATCTGTAAAATTTCTTTGGGAGTGTAGCCCAGCAATTTAGAAGCTTGACCGTTGACGTAGACATTGCGCTGTTGAGTCAAATCGTAGATGTAGAGCAAATAAGGCGCCGCGTCAGCAATCTGCTGGATGAAATGCTGGCTCGATCGCAATTCTTCCTCCACCCGCTGACGCACTTGCACTTCTTCCACAGCTTGATCCCGCATTGTGCGGTAAGCTTGGATGCGATGGGTGAGGTCGGTCACGTCTTGAATCACCAGCAGCGCGTAGAACGATGGGGCATTGACCCCCGGCCATATTGATGACGAAACTGAGGGTGGAGATTCCCTAGACACAAAAGCACTTCTTGACGATCGGGAGCCGACAGTACCGTCTGATTCCAACTCAAGAGTATGGAGAACCCAGTCTCTAATCTCCTGTTCTTCAATGCCAGCCTCTACGGCCGGCACAGCAGTCACAGTAGTTTGCTGAATTCGCTGCTGGCCGTCTTGCCAAGTTGCCGGAATCAGGTGTTTGTGAATTTGAGAAGAAAAAATTGTTGGCGGGCCTCCTGCAAAGATTTGCTTGAAGCGAGTGGCGTACTTTAACTGACTCAGGTGAGGAAAATGGGTTGTGATCTTTGTTCCCAATATTTGGCTGCGGGAAATTTTAGTCCACTCTTCGAGACAAGTGTTCCAAAACAGCACCACAAAATCCTCTTGCAGCAAGCAGGCGCCGACTGGTACGCTGTCGAGAACCCCAAACTTTTCCTTAATACTTTTGCTCTCCTCAATCATAGACCCCCGGCAAGTTGATTGATAGCAGTCAACAAGGTGTCAAAGGAATTAACATTGAAAATAAGAATGATATCTCCTTCAATGTGAAGCCTTTCAATCATGAAACTGGTCTGGGCTAATAAAACAACTGTATCAGTAGCTAAACCGCCAGATATCAGCAAACTAGCAATCGTCCCTTCGCTATAAGTGGGAATTGAATAGTTCAGGCGCTGCTGAAGTACGTTGCTGATTGCACCCATGACCCCATTAATTACAATATTTCCCACTTCACTCAGCGTACCAATTTTGACTGAATCGAGATCCTGAGTTCCAGCTTCTTCCCCTGTCAGCATTGTCACCAGCAGGGCAGCGCTGTTTGTGGGAAA
The DNA here is from genome assembly GCF_036700325.1 of Microcoleus sp. Z1_B2. Taxonomy (NCBI): domain Bacteria; kingdom Bacillati; phylum Cyanobacteriota; class Cyanophyceae; order Oscillatoriales; family Microcoleaceae; genus Microcoleus; species Microcoleus sp. Z1_B2. The sequence continues at coordinate 81,337 of NZ_JAUBOQ010000005.1, read as the reverse complement.
GACTAGCTGGGCAATGCCTCCAAAGGAGCCTGTGAATTTGAGCTGGACAGCGGCGATTTGCTCGCCGTTGAGGTGTTGCTCTAACTCTTCTGCCACGTCGATGGGAGTCAGAATCTGAAGGTAGGGAATTTGCAAGCGAATCGGGGAGTCGATCATGTCGTTCAAAACCCCTGCGGCTTGACCGATCCCGATGTTGACGAGTTCCTGCAAAGCATCGAGCTGTCGAGTGCTTAATTTCATTGGGTGTTCTCCTCGCTGACACTGAGAGCTTTTTTGATCCACCCGATTAGTTCGTCTGAGTTGGGCATTTTGTGAATGACTGCTAGGGCTCCGAGTTCCATGCACTCGGAGCGTGTGCTGGCTTGGATGTCTGCGGTAATGACGATCACTGGAATTTTATATCCTCGATCGCGCATGGCTTGCAGGACTTCCCTACCTTCCATTTCCGGCATCAGCAAATCCAAGAGCATACAGTTTGGGGTTTTAGTGCCGAGCAGTTCTAGAGCTTCTGGGCCGCTGGATGCTTCCCAAGTCTCGTATCCTTCTGCTCGCAGGATTTTGCAGATTACCCTGCGAGTCAACCACGAATCTTCGACAACGAGAATTGATGTCACTACGTTCTCCTCCTTCTATTGTTTAGGACTGACCGGCGTTGCAGGTACTGCTTTTATCTTGACAGTAATTTAAAGTGCTGAGACGGTGTGCGATCGAGCTTCACTTGCAATTCCTGTTCTTAAAAACTAACGCATTAATGTATTGGATAGTTTAGTATCTTGGACTATGTGAAGAAAAAACCCGGTTTCTGAATGAAACCAGGTTTGCGGGATCTCTATTGCTCCTAACATGGGCGCTCAATTATAGATTACCAAACGCTTCCGGAGGGACTCTACTCGCTGTTTGGCCGTGGTATTGTCTGGCTCGCAGGCGAGAGCTTGTTCGTAGATTTCCAAGGCTTGAGCTGTTAATTTTTTGCGCTCGTAGGCGTGACCCAGATTATTGAGAGATGTAACGTATTCTGGCTGCAACTTCAGGGCTTCTTTGTAGTTGCGGATGGCGATGTCGTACTGTTCTTGGCCAAAGTGTGCAAAACCGAGGGCGTTGTAGATAACAGCTTGATTTTCTTCGCCTTCTAAGTCTTTGGCTTTCAGGGCTTTTTGAAACAGTACGATCGCCTGGGAGTAAAGCTTCTTATCTAGATAGATACTTCCTAATTCGTAGTATTCCTGCGCTGTTCCTTTTTCTACGGTCAGCTTATTTTCTAAGCGTTCCAGAGACATTTCCAGCTTCCGAGTTTTGAGAATCTGGCGCACCACAAACCAGGAAGTGCTGCCGAGTATAGCGAGCAGGACTGACAAGTAAATAATGAGCAAATTACTATCCATGTTTTTCTTAAAATTAGGTAGGTCTGTGGAAGGTTTTATTTATTTTAAGGCAGTAGAAATCTCTGATATCTGCTTCTGCAACTGTATAAAAAACAACGAAATAGCGATCGACTGGCCCGATCGCGATTTCTGAAAAAGCAAGAGTCCAGAAGTAAGAACAAAGAAGGAAAGTTTGTCTCAACCTCCTAAATTTATCAGGAGTTTTCCTTCTCTGGCAGACCGTTAAATCTTTCTTACTTCTGCTTTCTGCCTTCTGAAAATCAAGCTAACTTTCAGCCTCCGGCTCGATTAGCCATTTCCACGACTTTACCGAATGTTGCCGGGTCAACGATCGCCATTTGTGCCAGCATTTTGCGGTTGATTTCGATGTTGGCTTTTTTCATGTTGCCGATCAGTCTGCTGTAGCTCGTGCCGTGCTGGCGCGATGCAGCATTGATCCGAGCAATCCACAGGCGGCGGAAATCGCGTTTGCGTTTTTTGCGATCGCGATAACCGTTACGCAGGGCCTGCATCACCCGTTGGTTAGCTGTGCGGAACTGTTTCGACTGTGCGCCTCGGAAACCCTTGGCTAATTTGAGAATTTTTTTGCGGCGCGCTCTGGCGACATTACCGCGTTTTACCCGTGTCATCTTTAATTTCCGTTAAACTTTACAAGTATGGAAGCATTAACCGCACGTTAGCGTCGTTGGTCTCGTCGATGACGACCAGCTTAGAGAGACGGCTTTTGCGAGCTGAACTTTTGTGCTGTAGCAAGTGGCTTTTGTAAGCTTTGCGGCGCACAATTTTACCGCTGCCGGTCGCTCTAAAGCGCTTTGCGGCTGCTTTGCGAGTTTTGAGTTTTGGCATGGACTGGTGTTATTTGGACACAAGCTTCAACCGTATCACATTTGTGGTACTTTCTGCAAGGGAGATTTGCGGGTTGGGGGCGGCACTGTATTTACTGCGATATACAGGAGGGGCGATCGGGCGATCGGCTAATCTTGTGGTTGTTTGCTGCATAACAAATAGTATAAAATGTTATACTGCCGTTGCGGTATCATAAAGGCTTATCAACAGAGTTAATATTTGAAACCTGTTCGTGAGGCAGGATAATTAAATTGAATATCCAACCTTAATTATTGATTCGGGCGCTTACATATCCCATGGAAAAAATCCCTGGAAAATATCCATTGCTCAGTAATGACAACTTCAACGGACATTACTTTGCTAATTATAGCGGTTCTGGGGTAAATGAGGTACACAATTCCACTAAAAAAGCTTGATAACACAGGGTTTTGGCGTACTCCATCTTTCTGAGAAAGGCTATATGTCATAAATGTACTGGCGAAATCAATAAGTGCTTAATTGGAATTACCCGAAATATATAGCGTAAAAGCTTCAGCCGGGAAAGATTCTTGGGCAAAAGTTCCTTGGATAGCAATATTTAACAACCTTGTAACTGAGAGTTTCCAGTCGTGGTTTTACGGGAGCATCTCATATTTGTAAAAACACTTCTTCTGGCTGCTTCCTTCTGACTCTTTCCTCCTGCCTCCTGCTCCGCAGCAAGAGAGCCTCAAAACTCCAATTTCTAGCTTAGCTGCTTTCATTGAGATGCTCCCGGTTTTACTGTGTTTATTTCGCGCCTACTTCTCGGAAATTTATCCTTCTCTCAATCAAGGAATAGCAGATCAAAGAAATACAGCATATTCCATGTATATGTAGTACACACAAGAAGAGAGACGCGAGTAAGGTGCAGATACACCCGTCAATCTACAATCTTTATCAAATATGAACCAGATCCGCACCCTACCGATTAACACCACATAAGGAATGAGAATTAAATAACTACCACTCTTGAAAGTGGGATGGGCTCTTATAGCCCGTCCTTTTTGGACGGGCTATAAGAGCCCATCCCACAATAACAATTAAAATTGTAAGTTATTTAATTCCCGATCCTAAGCCTCGTTACTCGTTTAAATGCTCCACAGCTTAGGGGATGTCGCTCACCCGATGCGACCATCCTTATGATTAGGGGTTACTATCGCATTTGAGCAAGACTTAAGTGTCAAATAATTTGCTAAACTTGTCCATAGTTAATCGCCGAGAGAAAGTTCTATGTGGAAAGTGGCAGAATTCGCAAAATTAGTGGGAGTCTCAAGCTCTACGTTACGGCGCTGGGAAAAGGAAGGCAAGTTAATCCCTGAGAGGACACTGGGTAACCAGCGTGTTTATTCAGAAAGTCACCTAAATATAGTCCGGAACCTCAAAACCGGTAAAACGCCACCCCATCGGGTGATCGTATATTGTCGCGTCTCGTCCACTGGACAAAAACAAGACTTACTTCGTCAGACACAAGCTATGGAACAATTCTGCTTGGCGCAAGGAGTTGCTATCACAGACTCCATTCAGGAGATTGGGGGTGGACTTAATTTCAAACGTCCCAAATTTCTGCAAATCTTACAATGGGCGATGCTGGGCGATGTTAGGGTGTTGTACGTGGCCCATAAAGATCGCCTGTGCCGATTTGGTTTTGAACTTGTCGAGCAAATTCTAGAGTGGAATGGCGGGACAATTATCGTCGCCAACGCCGAAAGCCTTTCACCGCATGAAGAATTGACTCAAGACTTGCTTTCGATAATCCACTGTTTTTCTTCCCGCCTCTACGGACTGCGGAAATACAAAGCTAAAGTTAAGAATATTGTAGAGGGTATAGATCCTTGTTCGGATTCCTCTATAGTGAATCAAGTAAGCAGCTCCAAGTAAGTTTAACTATATTTGGCGTCAAACTATCGCTAAAATTGAATAACAATGAAGCAACCTTGGTGGCCAAACACCTAGGATTTTGGCACGTAGTATTTAATTGTGGATTAAGCCGGAGAACCCAAATGTATAGCAATGGGAAGCTTTCTGACTCCAAGGTACTCAACGAAGTCAAAAAAATTCTCACCAACCACGTCAAGAAACAGCCTAAATTCGTTTGGATGAACCAGTTGTATAGTCGAGTTTATCAAAATGCTTTGATTGACTTGAAAGATGCGTTTAGTCGATATCGTTCGGGAAAAGCAGGTTATCCAAAATTCGCTAAGCTGTGGAGCATTTAAACCATTAACGATCCAGGTAAGGTGCGCCATTCGCGAACACTTACTATACATGGGAAACGCTTATTGACCAAGAATTTCTTGATGGTACAAGCCCCCGGATTTATCCGTGGAATCAATCCAAAATCTAAAATCTCAAATCCTTGCGTCCCCCGAATTTATCTCGCGCAAGTCAATCCAAAATCTAAAATCTAAAATCTAAAATCGAATGACGCTGGGCCCCCTACTATCCTCCTTTAAAGGTCGAACAGCTTAGCCTCCGGGGAGGTATTTAAGTTGGATATAGTAGTGAACTCTCAATACAAACCTTTCGGGATTTTCGGGATTGGGAATTAGACGCGGATTTTTGCAATCTACTAGCAAATCGAAAGTGTCTAACACAGTGTGACCGATGAATACGATATCGCCTAAAACCATTACCGCATCAATCGTTTCGCGCCCTTGCATTTCAATGATAATCGGCCCAGTAAAACCCACTGTTTCTTGTCGGCTATCAGCATATTTTGCTATTTCCTGACCACCAATTTCAAAGGTGGTAGCCGCCACGTGATTTATCCGTGGAATCAATCCAAAATCGAAAATCGAAAATCCTCAATAAAGAGCATTTATCTGTGGGGTCGCCTCTAAAATCTAAAATCTAAAATCTAAAATCTAAAATCGATTGACTCCTAATTCTTAAACCCAGGTGTTCGCGGACTTCTACAGGAATAGCTGTGCGTACCGTACCAGTATCTATGAGTGCTTCTGCTTCGTACACACGCAACAGATTTGGATTGAGCAATCCTCTTTGGACTACCTCTGCATCAATGGCATTCGTTAGCTTGACTTTGACTCGAACTGCACCCATATTTTTGCGGGATTGAGTTTGAGCGCGATCGAGATTTATCATATCGCCTCTTTTCGTCTAGAAAGTCTACCTTTGATTCTAGCCCTAATTGATGGTTGTAAGGTTCGCAATGCACACCCTACAAGTAGAGTTTGTACGTAAGTCTTACAGCGTATTTCTGGTTTAGGAAGTGCAGTAGGGACAAAGGCTTTCGCCGTATCCCTACGGGCTTCTATCACTCTTGTGGGGAGTAGGGGTTGGGCCTAAGAGCCCGCCCTAAACATACAAGTTAAATGCACAACAGCTTACTCATCTTCTGCATAGATAAACCGATACAATTCGCTAGGATCTGGTTCAGCGCTTTTCTCAGCAAAATCCACTGCATCGTCAATTACTGCTTGAATCTTACGATCGATCTCTTTCAATTCTTCAGCCGTTGCCAAAGTTCGATCGATCAACTCAGCAGCCAACTTCTTAATCGGATCGCGGGGGAACCAATATTCCTTCTCTTCCTTAGAACGCAACTCATCAGGATCGGCCAAAGAATGCCCGCGAAAGCGATAAGTCAAAGCCTCGATCAAAGTCGGTCCCTCGCCGGCCCGCGCCCGCGCCACAGCTTCCTTCGCCACTTCCCGCACCGCCAAAACATCCATCCCGTCAACCTCAAAACCAGCCATGCCAAAAGCATGAGCCTTCTTGTAAATTAGCGGGTCAGAAGTAGCTCGCTCGTGGGCCATCCCGATCGCCCATTTGTTGTTTTCCACAACATAAATAATCGGCAACTTCCACAAAGCCGCCATATTCAAACACTCAAAAAACTGCCCGTTATTTGCAGCACCATCGCCAAAAAAACAAGCAGTCACGCCATCGGAACTCTCATCCCCCAAAGCTTCGCGCCGGTACTTCGATTGAAAAGCCGCACCCGTAGCTACAGGAATTCCCTCAGCCACAAAAGCATAACCTCCCAACAGTCGGTGTTCTGCCGAAAACATGTGCATCGAACCGCCGCGGCCCTTCGAGCAACCCGTTTCCTTCCCGAACAACTCCGCCATTACCTCCCGCGCCGGCACGCCCGCGCTCAAAGCGTGAACGTGATCGCGGTAGGTGCTGCTAACGTAATCAGTGTCATCCCGGCGCATCGATCGAATCACGCCAGTAGACACAGCTTCCTGACCGTTGTACAAGTGGACAAAACCAAACATTTTGCCCCGGTAGTACATCTCAGCACACTTGTCCTCAAAGTAGCGCCCCAAGACCATATCCTCGTAGAGCATTAAGCCCTCATCCCGAGAAATGGTTACGCTTTGCGCGTCAAAAACTGGTAAAGTCCGTTCCTGAACCATAAATAATTAATACCCGACGATCGGCTTCCTAGACATGTGAACTACCCAGCGCTGACATAAAGGTACAGCGTGAGCTTCTGACTTCTACGGGGATTGCGTCAACTTGGACTTGCGTCCCAGTCTCGGACTCACATCCCCTCCATCAGCAGCAGTCCTGGTTCCCAAGACCGATAGCATTCTGATTCCTTCTGCTCTGATATTGGTTGCAGCGTTGCCATCTCTATCGTGATGAGTACCACAACTAGGGCAAGTCCATACCCTAACACCTAATGGCATTTCATTCACCTGATAGTGACAATTTGAGCAGAGTTTCGAGCTAGGGAACCATCGGTCAATCTCTACTAACACTTTACCTTCGCGGTCAAGTTTGTAATGCAAGAAATTGACAAACATTCCCCAACCTACATCAGAAATTGCTTGAGCTAGTTTGTGATTACGAACCATGCCCTTAACGTGAAGGTTTTCGACTACGATGACTTGGTTATCGTCAACAAGCTTTCTTGACAGCTTATGCAAGTAGTCTTGGCGGACATTGCTAATTCGTTCGTGAACCCTAGCCACCAGTTTCGTGGCTTTATTTCTAGACTTGCTTCCTTTCTCCTTTCTGGCTAATTTTTGCTGCTTTCTTTTCAGGTTGCGTTCATGTTTTGCTAAATGCTTGGGATTAGGGTACTTGGATGTCTTGATGCCATCATTAACAACAGCAAAATCTTTCAATCCCAAGTCAACTCCGGCAACTTTTCCATCGGTGCAAGCAACTGGTTTATCTCCTTCGAGTTTTGTCAGCACAGAGGCATAGTATTTCCCCGAAGGAGTAACACTGACTGTTACAGTTTTGATGGTTCCTTCAATCGGTCGATGTAACTTGGCTTTGACAAGGCCGACACGACCGGGAAACTTGAGGGAGCCGTCAACCAGTTTGACTGATTGCGGGTACTGGATTGACTGCCTATTTTTCTTGGATTTGAATCTAGGGTATTTTGGCCTAGACTCAAAAAAGTTCTTGTAAGCAGTTACCAGGTTAAGCGTAGTAGCTTGCAGAACCTGAGAGTAACACTCAGACAACCATTGTGTTTCTTCTTGTTTTTTAAGGTTTGGCAGGAGTTTGTTTAACGCAACTTGGGTCAAGCCTTTACCCGTGGCTTTGTAGGTTTCAATACACATATTTAGTGCGTAATTCCACCACCAGCGGGAACAGCCAAAGTGTTGAGCTAGTATCCCCTGCTGTTGGGTTGTCGGATATAGCCTAACTTTGACGGCTTGATGCTGCATTGTTTTCACATCCCTTTAGAATTATATATATTTCTGATAAAATTATTCCCTCTAGCTTGCAAATTTTACGCCTGATTGACCAGATAAAATTTGCTTGGGGGAGTCCATGTATCCCAACGCTGACCCAACGGGTACAGGGTGGGACTTAGAGCTGCCCCAAACCCCCTCAAAAGTTAAAATGAGTTTGGCCCTCGGGGCGGATTGCCGGGACTCGGAGAACAAACTCCCATCTAAACCCCATGCACACGAATGATATAATTCCATTACTCTCAAACCCGAAAATGCTCAAGAGTCAAACCACTCATTTAGCTGACGGGCAATGGGCCTTGGCATTTTCCTCACTGTAAAACGCCCTAGAGGGAAAAAAATCAGAGTATCTCTACGGCAAGTCCAACATACCGTGAAGGGGGCGGTTGGAAGCCAACACCAGAATTTTTGATTTGGTTTGCGGGAGTATGTCACTTAAGATAGGCTAATTCAGTTGCTAGCGCTTTGGGGAAGTGGACAGTGTTAATTCCACTAGATTACTACCGGATTTTGGGTCTACCGATTCAAGCTACTGCCGAACAGTTGCAGCAGGCTCACCGCGATCGAACTTTACAGCTTCCGCGCCGGGAGTATTCCGAAGTTGCGATCGTCGCCCGCAAACAACTGCTCGATGAAGCCTGCGCCGTTCTGTCAGACTCAGAGGGGCGCAAAGCTTACGATGCCAGTTTTTTAGCCAAAACTTACGATCGAGAGTCGGAAGCGGCACAGGAAGCCAAGCACCAGAGGTCAAAAACCTCAGCAGGCCCGGCCACCTTCCTGCAAGACGCAGGAGAAACCGTTCCGGCAGAGTCCAAGGCTTTAGAGGCTGCTCCCGACCCCCACACTCCAAGTATTGAAATCGATGACAACCAATTCGTAGGAGCCCTGCTCATACTGCAAGAACTGGGAGAATACGAACTCGTACAGAAGCTGGGTCGCCCGTATCTTAACAATGGCAGCATCGCGATCGCAGAAGGTCGTTTCGGCGACCCGCAGCTCGTGAGGCCAGATATAGTTTTAACCGTCAGCCTTGCCTGTCTAGAACTCGGCCGCGAACAGTGGCAGCAAGGTCAGTACGAAAATGCCGCAAAATCATTAGAAGCAGGTCAAGAATTGCTGCTGCGCGAAAGCCTATTTGCAAGCGTGAGGGGTGAAATGCAAGCCGACATATACAAACTCCGTCCGTACAACATTTTAGAGCTATTATCACTTCCCGAAGAAAAAGTCGCTGAGCGTCGCAAGGGACTGGAAATCCTGCGAGAAATGCTTCAAGAACGAGGCGGTATCGACGGTTCGGGAGACGATCGATCGGGTTTAGGAATAGAAGACTTCCTCCGGTTCGTGCAGCAAATGCGTAAACACCTAACCAGCAGCGAGCAGCAGGCGCTATTTGAAGCCGAAGCCGGCCGCCCCTCCGCAGTCGCCACTTACCTCTCGGTCTACACCTTGTTAGCCCAAGGATTTGCCGCCAGACAGCCATCGATGATCCGTCGGGCCAAGCTGATGCTGATGCAACTGGGTCGCCGCCAAGACGTTCACCTGGAAAAAGCCGTCTGTTCCCTGCTGCTGGGCCAGACAGAAGAAGCCAGCAGAGCCCTGGAACTGAGTTCGGAAAAAGAACCCCTGGCCTTCATTCGCGAACATTCCCAAGATTCACCCGACTTGTTGCCCGGACTGTGCTTGTACGCCGAACACTGGCTACAAGAAGAAGTGTTTCCCCACTTCCGCGACTTGGCCAACGAGTCAGTGTCCTTGAAAGATTACTTTGCTGACCCGAAAGTACAAGCTTACCTAGAAGCTTTGCCACAGGACGCAGAAACCGCCAACGAATGGGTCGTGGTGCAGCCCCGCTCCGGCAAGCTTCCAGGGCGACTGCAACCGACAGCAGGCCGATCGCCCGCTGCCATACCCACACCGGCACCCACAGCCAAGCAGGGAGCCAGTACGGTCACGTTGACCCCCGTACCGGGCGCGGATTCCACCGCAGCCTCTGGCGCGAAATCCCCGGCAACGGTGGCCGCGCCTAGCGCTGTTGCCCCCGTCTCTCTCCCGATAGCTACAGTGCCACACCCTGCAGAATCGACTTCCAAACATCGCAGACGCCAACATTCAGGGCGCAGCGGAGCAAGTGGCAAGGGGCTAAAGGGCGATTTTGTCGATCGAGCGCGCACCAAGGCAACAGAAATTACCGCCCAAGTCAAGTCCATGCCTCCAAACAAGCTGGCTTTGCTTCTAGTGGCAGGTGTCCTGAGCCTGTTATTCCTGTGGTTAATACTCAGTCTGTTGGCTAGCGCGATGCAAGCCCTATCGGGCCCCCTCCAAGGAGAGCAAGCCCTCGTTCGCCTGGAAGAACCGCCCATAGAAATCCCTGCCTTGGCCCCAACCCCAGAACCGAGCGCCACAGGCGCAGTATCGGGAGCAATCACTGAGGAATCAGCCGGACAAATAGTTCAAAGCTGGCTATCGGCGAAAGCAGCGGCTTTGGGCCCCAATCACGCTGTCGAAGAATTAAAGCAAGTTCTCACAGAACCGGCTTTGTCTCGCTGGCAATTAATGGCAGAAGCTCAACAGCGTAACAACGCGCACCAGCGTTATGTACACAAGCTGCAAGTTAATGGAGTTACCACAAATCCGACTAATCCCGATCGCGCCCAAGTAGATGCCCAAGTCGCGGAAAAAGCCGAAGTGTTCGATCGTTCTCAACTCGTTTCTTCCCGCAATGAAAACCTGCGGGTGCGCTACGACTTGATCCGCCAAGAGGGACAGTGGCGGATTATGGATTGGCAAGTGATTAAGTAAGGAATTGGTAATTAGTAATTGAGCAGAAGGAGTCAGAAGTCAGAAGTCATATTATGTCGAGTAGATTACGCCTAATAAGGTAGGGGCGGGTTCACGAAAAATATCTGCCAATAATTGACAATCTCAAAAACCCGCCCTTTTAATCGCTCGATATCCATCCGATATGATATCAGAAGAAAGAAGACTGGATTAAGCATACCTATGCCTGAAGTCAGGGGTAACTGTCACGGAAAGAATTTTTTGGTGTCCACGATTAAAATCGCGGGATTTAAAGCTCGATTCTCCATCCTGTCCCACAGAAACTGTTCTGGATTCTGGCTCCTGAATTATTCGTAATTGGTAATTTATGCTGGCTAATTACTAATTACCAATTTCTGATTATTAGGTGAATTTTTAATTCCAAAAGCGGGAGTTTTGAATTGCAGATTATTGTTGAAGGCTGGCGTTTTATTTATCATTCCTATTGCGTAGCCAATCAATTTCAACTGCTGGAAATGCACGCGCGGCGCAGCTATCCCGTAGGGAATCGCCCGCGAGGACAAATTGAGCTTTTTCACCGCGATATGCCCTACATTGACCCAGCTTGGGAGACGAAAATTAGTTTATTCGATCGCCCAAATGAAACTTTACTCCGCAGCATTAAGAGCCCTGCGGTAAATCAGTCAGCGGATGTTACCCTGCGAATATACTGCCCGTGGGACTTCTCGGCATCCAGCAGCGCTCAAACTTGGGTATTTGCAGCTACAGAATGGGGGATTATTACGAGTTCAGTATTACAGGGGATGGGTGTTAAGTCGATCGCCGAAACTGCGGTTAACTCAGAAACGAAAATTATTACACCTTCAGCTTGGTCAAAAGCTGGCTTAATTCGCAGCGGTGTTGAGGCCGATCGCATTGCCGTCGTACCTTTGGGAGTCGATCCTAAGATTTATTATCCTGCTGCGGGCGATCGGCGTCAATCGCTGCGCGAAAGTTTCGGCTGGTCAAACTATTTTATATTTTTAAACATCGGAGGACAAACGGATCGCAAAGGTATTCGCCCTTTATTAAAAGCCTTCGCTGCGGTAGTTGACAAATACCCCCATGCGAGATTAGTTTTAAAAGGTTCTGAACTGCTTTATCCGTCGAGAGATGAGATTGCTGAAGCCAGCCGAGTTATGCTCAACGATGCCGAAAGAGCGAGGGTTTTACCGAGATTAATTTATACTGGTAGCCAGCTATCTTTTGCTCAAATAGCTGAGTTTTACCAAGCAGCCGATGCTTATGTTTCTCCCTATTTGGCAGAAGGTTTTAATCTGCCGGTGTTGGAAGCTGCTGCTTGTGGTTTGCCGGTTATTTGCACGGCGGGCGGCGCTACAGATGATTTTACGCGATCGGACTTTGCACTGCGGATTGAAAGTAAATTTATGAGTGTGGTAAGTGACGGGGAAACGTTATTTATCTTAGCTCCAGAGGGGGAACATTTGATTGATTTGATGTGCAGGGCGATCGAACAGCCTGGAATCGCTGCGAAGGCCAGGATTGCGGGCCCGGCTTTTGTGGCTGAAAATTTTACTTGGAGGCGTGTAGTCGATCGATTGCTTGAGGTTATGGGAGGAGATAAAAAGAGAGAGGAGAGGTCTATTTTTGAGCCAATAATTTTGTAGTTTGGGCGTTTCAAGCCCTAGATGGGGAAATAGGTTTTTTCCGGCGTATCTTTTACTGTCGTGTCAAGATGATTAATCAAAATTCCGTTTCAATCCCTGATAGGGTTTTAGGTTTTTTCCGGCTTTACCTAACGAACCTTATGGTGGAGGTGTTTGGTTTCAATCCCTGATAGGGTTTTAGGTTTTTTCCGGCCCGAACAGATGGCTGAATACTACGAAGTGCCGACAGAGTTTCAATCCCTGATAGGGTTTTAGGTTTTTTCCGGCAGGTTGCTGCGAGTTTCTTGATTGAATTGCAATTGTTTCAATCCCTGATAGGGTTTTAGGTTTTTTCCGGCTTCCCTTGCTAATAATCGATCGAAGGTAATTGCGCGTTTCAATCCCTGATAGGGTTTTAGGTTTTTTCCGGCGATTGTGGCATAGTTAGAATCAAATGAGCAAAGGGTTTCAATCCCTGATAGGGTTTTAGGTTTTTTCCGGCCCGGATCGGTTACAGCAGTGAAGCCCAAATCTGTGTTTCAATCCCTGATAGGGTTTTAGGTTTTTTCCGGCTTGAGTTTGATTTGTGGCCTGATGACGCGCCGGCTGTTTCAATCCCTGATAGGGTTTTAGGTTTTTTCCGGCCCAATCCGATCGACCGCTCCAACAGCAGATCATATTTGTTTCAATCCCTGATAGGGTTTTAGGTTTTTTCCGGCTCATTGGTTGGTGGGTGGGAAATAAAGAGCGGCTGTGTTTCAATCCCTGATAGGGTTTTAGGTTTTTTCCGGCCTTGGTCTGTGGCAGGAGTAATGCTGAGAGCTCGCAGTGTTTCAATCCCTGATAGGGTTTTAGGTTTTTTCCGGCTCAACAAAATTCTTGATACCTTCATCCTTAATTGTCTCGTTTCAATCCCTGATAGGGTTTTAGGTTTTTTCCGGCCAGATGCTCGTTACGGGCCTGATGCGCCAAATGGTTTCAATCCCTGATAGGGTTTTAGGTTTTTTCCGGCAAGAAGATTTCAGCTTGCTGCCTAATGAAATCGCCACTGTTAGTTTCAATCCCTGATAGGGTTTTAGGTTTTTTCCGGCGCACAGTTTGAGCTACCAAATCCTGCGGGAAGCACTCGTTTCAATCCCTGATAGGGTTTTAGGTTTTTTCCGGCATTATTATTGGCATTTGGTTTTAAGGTATATATTCGATGTTTCAATCCCTGATAGGGTTTTAGGTTTTTTCCGGCGCCACCTTACCTGGAAAGTATTACTGAGTTGGTGAGTTTCAATCCCTGATAGGGTTTTAGGTTTTTTCCGGCGGAAGTATGAAGACATAGCAAGCGCTTTAGGATATACTCGTTTCAATCCCTGATAGGGTTTTAGGTTTTTTCCGGCTTTAAGCAGTTGTCGGAATTCTTGGATCTCCTTAGTTTCAATCCCTGATAGGGTTTTAGGTTTTTTCCGGCGGGTAATCCTTATAAAACCGGGCTATTTGCTCTTGGTTTCAATCCCTGATAGGGTTTTAGGTTTTTTCCGGCGCACTGAAACCCGTCAAGTCGGTCATTTTCTGCCAGGTTTCAATCCCTGATAGGGTTTTAGGTTTTTTCCGGCTATGAGCTCGAATATCGTTCAAGTGCAGCAAAACTCAGGAATTACTTTCGTTTCAATCCCTGATAGGGTTTTAGGTTTTTTCCGGCGGAATGGGAGCTAAAGGAGCTTGATTTGGGATGAAGTTTCAATCCCTGATAGGGTTTTAGGTTTTTTCCGGCAAAATGGAATTATTTACTACAACAATTGGACTCATCCCGGTTTCAATCCCTGATAGGGTTTTAGGTTTTTTCCGGCTCGTACTTGATAGCTATGAACCATTTGTCGGCAGTACGTTTCAATCCCTGATAGGGTTTTAGGTTTTTTCCGGCTCTGACCTTGAGAAACAACGGCTAGAGTTTCAATTGGTTTCAATCCCTGATAGGGTTTTAGGTTTTTTCCGGCGACGAATCGGACAGCCCTGTCAAGTCGGCGACAGCTTGGTTTCAATCCCTGATAGGGTTTTAGGTTTTTTCCGGCTCTACAACTGGTACATCAGCATATTCTTGGTCAATATTGTTTCAATCCCTGATAGGGTTTTAGGTTTTTTCCGGCCGCCCGTTCCAGAAGCCAGGGTGTATTTGGTTTTCAAGGTGCAGTTCCGTGAATCTAAAACAAAAGTACCATTCCAGCCTTCGGGTTGTCAATACCAAAAATTTCATATTCACTCCAAAACCTTATCCTGTAAAGCTTACAGATTTTCCGTGAATGTTTTTTTCAGACGAGGGGCATCAAACTCTTGCTGCACATGAGTTTGAGCCGAAAAATTTGATGCCCCTATTTTAACACCTACCGGTTCACGGAAACTAGGCAAAAAATATTGTGCGATCGACTGGCACTAGCCCACCAATGCGTTCAATCTTACCCTGACAGCAAGCGCACAGCGGAAAAAACCAAATACTGTCTTCCTTGGGTTAGATGACTTTGTTCGGCATGGCGATCGTAACTTAGATTTGAGTCCTAGCCTCCATCCATCTCCTCAACTGGTTGGATGACCTTGTTCGGCGTGGCGATCGTAACTTAGACTTGAGTCCTAGCCGGAATCAATCTCCTCAACTGGTTGGATGACTTTGTTCGGCATGGCGATCGTAACTTAGACTTTTTGGGCTGCGAAATAGGCTTCGCCCCGAGTAAATGACTTTGTTCGGCGGGGCGATCGTAACTTAGACTTGAGTCCTAGCCGAAATCAATCTCCTCAACTGGTTGCATGACTTTGTTCGGCATGGCGATCGTAACTTAGACTTGAGTCCTAGCCTCCATCCATCTCCTCAACTGGTTGGATGACCTTGTTCGGCGTGGCGATCGTAACTTAGACTTGAGTCCTAGCCGGAATCAATCTCCTCAAACTATTCCGCCAACCAGAAAGCAAAGCGATTAAAAAACAACTCCGATCTATCAAAAAAAATTAGCTCATATTCAACAGCTAACGGCTTAGACACTTATCTCTAAAATCTCACGAAAAAGCCATATAAAAACTGCCAAGTCGTAGACTTATCAAAATCTAGGCTTTAGAAAATCACAGACCAAAACTTATATTTTACCGAAATTGAATCTCCAATTAATTCCTATGAGTGATTTGCCCCAACTTGTTCAGCCAAACCTAAACCTTCAACAATAAGCGAATTTTTACCTGCCATATTTGCGGTTTTACGCTTCGCGGTTCCGAAAAATATTATTGGTAAATTGCATACAAAATCCCCAAATTAACTTAAAATTAGTAGAGTGGCATTTACCTTAAAATTACTTATGACAAAAGCCGAAATTAGCACCGAAAACATCACAGTTCCTAACGGGGATTTACAAATAGCTGCATACCTAGCCCAGCCAGCCTCCCCAGGGCAATTTCCCGCAGTTATCGTGATTCAAGAAATCTTTGGCGTCAACTCGCACATCCGCGAAGTTACTGAAAGAATAGCAAAAGAAGGATATGTGGCGATCGCCCCAGCCATCTACCAGCGTCAAGCCCCCGGCTTTGAAACCGGCTACACACCCGAAGCCATCCAAATCGGCAGAGAATACAAAGAAAAAACCACCGCTTCCGAACTTCTCGGCGATATCCAAGCCACCATCGATTACCTCAAAACTCTACCCTCTGTCAAACCAGAAAGTTTTGGCTGCATCGGTTTCTGCTTTGGAGGGCACGTCGCCTACCTTGCCGCTACTTTGCCCGAAATCAAGGCTACAGCGTCGTTCTACGGCGCCGGTATCGCCACCCAAACCCCCGGCGGCGGCACCCCCACGATCGCCCGCACAGCAGACATTAAAGGCACTCTCTACGCCTTTTTTGGCACTCAAGACCCCAGCATTCCCTTAGAACAAGTTGACCAAATCGCCGCCGAATTGCAAAAACACAGTATTTCTCACCAAATTTTCCGCTACAATGCCGATCACGGCTTCTTCTGCGACCACCGCGGCAGTTACGACGCTACGGCAGCAGCCGATTCGTGGAGGCAGGTGAAGCAGCTATTTCATCAGAAAATATGGGTGGAAACCCCGTCCTTCTAGGACGGCTTTGCCTTTTTACCGCAATTTAACCAGAAAGTTGAGAGGTTTCGCTGTAGAATAGAATATGCAGCGAGACCAATAGGATGTACCTGACTCAAAAGAACCAAATCCGCAATCTAAACAAGTCTGAGTTTTTGGCACTGCGAGAGTTGTGTCGTCTTAGCAAAAATCTCTACAATGTAGGGCTTTACACTGTTCGACAATACTACTTTCAGGAGCGCAAACACTTGCGTTACGAATCTGCCTACCATCTGTGCAAAGAAAACGAGAACTATCGTTTGCTAAACACGGATATTGCTCAACAGACTTTGAAAGTAGTAGACAGAACGTTTCACAGTTTCTATGCCTTGATTAGCGCTGTTAAATCTGGCCGCTATCAACCGAAGGTGAGATTGCCTCACTACTTACCCAAAGATGGCTACTTTGTATTGATAATTCCTCGGATCGTGGTTAAGGACGGACGGTTTAATGTACCGATGTCAAATGCTTTCAAGAAGCTGTTTGGAGCGGTATCTATTCCATTCCCTGAGAGACTTAATCCTGAAGCTATCAAAGAAGTTCGGATACATTCTAAGTACAATGCTCGATTCTTTGAAGTCGAGTTTGTTTCCCAGGTTGAACCAGAACCTGTTGAAACAGTCGTTGATAGCGCTATTTCCATTGATTTGGGATTGGACAATTTGGCTACTTGCGTTGACACCAATGGGGCATCCTTTATTGTGGATGGTCGTAAACTTAAATCTATTAACCAGTGGTTCAACAAAGAAAATGCCAGATTGCAATCTATCAAAGATAGACAAAAGATTGAGCGGATAACTGAGCGTCAAGCTAGATTGCTTGTCAATCGAAACAATCAAGTTAGGGACTATCTCAGCAAAACGGCAAGGCTGATTATTGACCATTGCATTGCCCAGAAAATTGAGCGCGTGATTGTCGGGTTCAATTTGGGCCAGAAGCAGGAAATCAATATTAGCAGTCGCAACAATCAGAACTTTGTCCAAATTCCTTTTCATACTTTGAGAGGTAAGCTGAAATCGCTTTGTGAGCGTTACGGCTTGCTCTACCTTGAACAGGAAGAATCGTATACAAGCAAAGCTAGCGCTTTGGATGGTGACGATTTGCCTGTCTACAATGCCGGCAAACCAGCAACTTACCAATTTTCTGGCAAGCGTGTTAAGCGCGGATTGTATCGGACTTGGGAAGGACATTTGATTAACGCTGATTGTAATGGTGCTGCAAATATTGGCAGAAAAAGTAAGCAGAATGGTTTTACCGGACTGTCTAGAGGCTGTTTGGCACAGCCATTACGAATCAAGATCCACGCTTGATTGCGGTTCTTAAGAATCCCCTCGCCTTCAGGCAGGGGAGTGTCAACAGCAACTTCAACCAGCTTAGAGAGTGGGAGATGGGGAGATGGGGAGATGGTCCGATAGTCCGATGGTCCGGGTGGGAAAATTTTTCTACTGACAACAGACAACTAAATTACTGACAACTGACAACTAAACTGACATGAATTCCAAATCTACAGGTTCTCAAAGCGCAAAACCATCCTTTTCAATGGATGATTTTGCTAAAGCCCTCGAACAGCACAATTACGAATTCCAGAAGGGACAAGTAGTGCGCGGCAAAGTGTTCGAGTACGACTCAAACGGCGCGTATGTTGATATCGGCGGCAAGTCTTCGGCTTTTTTGCCGATCGAAGAGGCTGCTTTGAGAACAGTAACGGATTTGTCGGAAGTGGTTCCGCTGGACGAGGAACGGGACTTTTTGATTATCCGCGAACAAGATGCCGATGGCCAAGTTACCTTGTCTCTGCGGCAGTTACAAATTCAGCAAGCTTGGGAAGATTTAGTGGAATTGCAGGAAACCGGTAAAGTTCTTCAGGTGCGGGTTTCTGGCGCAAATAAGGGCGGCGTGACTGTAGATGTTCAGGGAATGCGCGGCTTTATTCCCCGATCGCACTTAGTCGATCGCGATAACCTAGAATCGCTGATCGGTCAATCTTTGAGCGTTAATTTCTTGGAGGTCGATCGCGAACGGGAAAAACTCGTACTTTCCCAGCGGATGGCCACTCAATCGAATGCTTTCAAGGACTTGCAAATTGGTCAGTTGGTGGAAGGAAAAGTCAGCAGCATCAAGCCTTTTGGCGTGTTTGTGGACTTGGAAGGAGTTAGCGGTTTGCTGCACATCAAGCAAGTCAGCCAAAAATATATTGATAACCTTGGCAAGGTGTTTGCTCCCGGTCAACCCCTGAAAGCGATCGTGCTTGACCTCGATGAAAGTCGTGGCCGAATTTCACTTTCTACCCGGGTACTAGAAAATTACCCAGGGGAAATGGTGGATAAGATGGCGGATGTTATGGAGACTGCAGAAGAGCGATCGGAACGTGCTAGAAAGACTCTTTCTTAAGTCTTGATCTAATTACCACCCCGACTTTTAAGAAGTCGGGGTGGTAAGAGTGCGATCGTTTTACGTTTAATTAAGTTGATTTACTTATTTTGCATTTTACATCGACTTCTTATACCAGTTTCCCAAAAGAATCCCACTATAGCAATCGTCGCATCATTTAGGAATTTCTTACTCCCTCCCCTTACCAAGGGGAGGGTTGGGGTGGGGTAAAAAATTTACGACTCCTGCAAGGATTGCTATATAGGCTAACTCCAAACCCCTATCCAGTAAGTTAATACCTCTCGCCCATCAAAAATCCCAAATAGTCTTACGTCTTCCTTTCCCTATCTAACTCCATTTTTAGCGTTCGTTATTTAACCCCATTAGCTACTACTCCCAAGACTTTAAAATCTGCTACATTTAGTTGATCTAAAGCTTTATTTACCATCCCGCGATCGGTTTTTTCTATTTTTACTATCAGCACTGTACCATCAGTTTGAGACGCTAGTAAATGGCCGTCTGCTAAACCAATTAAAGGTGGCGTATCGTAAATCACTAAATCAAATAACGCTAGAAATTGTTCCATTAAATAGTGCATCTTTCTCGAAGAAAGTAATGTAATTGGGTCTGAGGGAATAGTACCAGCAGTCAGGACAAAAAGATTGTCATCGTCGGGTAATCGCTGAATAGCCTCATTTAAGCTTAAATCAGAACTTAAAACATTACTTAAACCTTTCATATTTGATAAGCCAAGATATGTGTGCAGTTGAGGCACACGCATATTAGCATCCACTAATAATACTCGTTTACCAACAGCAGAAGCAGTTTTAGCTAAATAAAGTGCTACAGTGGACTTACCCTCACCTTTAATGGTCGAAGTGATGGTTAAAGAACTTATTGGGTGTTCAGCATTTAATAATTGAATATTTGTGTATAAGTAGTGAAATGCCTCGACTACAGGAAAATCTTTGTAATTTGAAACTATTATTCGTTTTAAGCTTGCACTGTTAGTATTTGAACTTACGCTAGTGAATTTAGCTGGAACACGTTCACCTCGACCAGATTTAATTTTCATCGCTTTGGCGATCGGAATGACTCCCAAAATAGGGCGTTTAGTTGCTGATTTAATTTCTTCGGGAGTATGGAAAACAGTATTTAAAACTTCTACTAGGAAACCTATAGCAATGCCTAGTAAAGTGCTAATAACGATCGCAATGGCTAGGTGGCGACGGGTTGGTTTTTCTGTTACTGGGTAAAAATCACCATTTTCGTTTGTGATTAACTGTGGTTTAGATATAATTTGCCAAGAGCCATCAATTTGACCAGCATCTAGTTGTAAAGTTTTTTGTTTTTCGAGGAAGAGTTTGAGATTATCTTTAGCTAGTTCTAGTTTTAATTGTATGTCATCATAGCGAAGTTGAGCTTGAGGCATTTGAGTGATTTTTGCTTGCAGTGAATTTTGGCTATTAGTTATCAATCGCTCGCGAGCTTCCAACTGTTTTAGTTGTGATTGCATCTGCAAGAGGACAATATCAGCTTCTTTTTTGATTAAATCACGCAAACTTTGCTGCTTTTCCCGCAAAGATTGAATGGGAAGGCTATTTTCATAAAATTGAGTAGAGCTTAAAGCTAATTGCGACTCTATTTCATTTACTTTGCTAATTAAATTTTCATAGGATTTGGGGCTAATATCAACAATCCAACGATTATCGCCCGTTAACGCTCTTTTTTTGTAGCTTTCATATTGAAGCCTACTTTCTGCCAGTTGTGCTTGCACTTCTAGGCGACGATTAGTTAAATTATCGAGCTGATCTGATAGGCTGCGGCTGCGTACTTCGGGTTGATTAAAGTTATACTGAAGCCTTAACATTTGTAATTCTTGTTGCAATTTATCGACTCTCTGCTGGAGTGGGGGCAGTTGTCGATCTATAAAATCAATACTTTGTTTGCTAACTTTCAAACGCTCTTTATCCATATATTCTAGGTAATATTTTGCAGTTTCATCCAGCACATATTGGATGCGCTTTGGATCTCGATCGCGATAGCTAATATCTATGAGTTTAGTACCACCCTGCTTCCCATCTCGCAAGAAAGTAATACGTTGGATAGTCAAGCGGCTACTGAGACTTTTATAGTCAAATTTTGGATATTTTGTTTGCAATTTATTGACTAATGGTAGTAACACTTCTGGGCTTTTTAAAACCCGCGCTAAACTTTGATAATCCACCGAGGAACCGTCTTCCGCTGATGATTTAATTTTGTTCAAGTCTGTGATGCCTAAACTGTTATTTTGAGCTTGAACCAATAGTTTTGATAGCCGATCGTCAGCCGTAATCGGTTCTGCTAAAACTGTGAATTTTCCTTCATACTCAGTAATAGAGTTTTTGGCAGCCCTGAGCACGAAACTACCGCTTAAAGTAGCTATGCTGGCAGCTACTATGCCCATCACCAGAAGGCGACGTTTGATGACAGCTAGTACCCAATTCATATCAAGAACTTGGTCATCCTCTGCTGGGGTACTAGCTAGGTAATTAGCGGAGGGAGCAGACAAATATTGACCATTAAGGTCATTTTTGATGGAAGACAACAGTTTTTTATCCATAGCAAGAATCTTATTTAATTCCTAATTTCCGAATAGTCTGAGTAGCTCTATCAGTCGGGTGGGAACGAGAATTCCACCAATAATATTACTAGCTGGTGAGAAAACAGTATTAATGTTGTCTACGAATATAGCAGTCCTCGATCGTGCCACTATAATTATGTCATTATCTTGAATCAGTGGGTTGCTTTGAGCGTCGATTCCTTGATTAAAGTTAATTGATACTTGCGATCGAGATATCGTGCCATTAGGATTTAGCCTGATCAGTTCCACATATCTAGAGTTAGCGCGATTTGGTCGAAAACCTCCCGCACTCATAATTGCTTGATTTAAGGTAGTATTAGGAGGTAATTTGAGTCCACCCGGAGCATTGACTTCTCCGATAACACTTACTTGCAAAGTCGCCGGAGCAAAGCTAGCAGTAGCTAGAACAGAAACTTCTCCGGGGTCGATCGCCGTCGCTGTCGGGACAAAGATGATATCCCCTTCTTGTAGTATAGTATCTTGAGAGGTATCTTGTTCTTGCAAATATTGCCAGAGGTTAATAGTTCTAATTTGTTGTTGGCCACTTCTAGTATAACGTTGGAGTTGGATTTGCCGAATATCAGCGATTGATGTTATGCCACCAGCTAGTTGTAGAGATCGAATGATGGTCGGTTGTCCGCTGGTTCTTTCACCATTTCGGGTATCACCACCAATGGCTACATATCTACCCGGACGCTTCACCTCTCCGAATACTGAGACAGTACGGGGTTGATCTGCTGGTATAGAAAAATTAGATTCACTAAGTTGATTTGTTTCTGCTAAATTAATGGTTTCTTGAGGGGGAACCAAGATTTGATCTCCATCTCGCAACGTGATATCTTGGCTGCTCTGACCAGTTTGTAAATAATCCCACAGATTATAAGTGATAGTTATTTCTTTGTTAGCCGTAAGCCGACGCCGCACAATTACTCGTCGAATATCAGCGCTAGCTCGAATACCCCCAGCTTTTTCTAAAGCTTGAGGAAGCGTGGGAAACTGAATCGATGGTCTAGTTCCACCTCCATTAGCTAGGGGTAATAAGTAAGAGCCCGGACGACTTATTTCACCCGATAACCAAATATTAAGCGGGCGGGCAGCTTGTAAGCTGATTGTAACTAAAGGTCTTTTTACGACCTTACCATAAGCTCTAGTGATAACTTGGGCTGCCTGTTCTAAAGTTAATCCTTGAAGGGAAACACTACCAATAATGGGGATTTGAATAGCTCCCCCAGCGGGAATTTGATACTCCCCACTAAGCTGAGGCAGATCGTAGATATCAATTTTAATATTGTCTCCACCACCTAGATAGTAATCAGTATTAATACTTGTTGCGGGGGCTGGCGACTGAGCGAGGTTGGTTTGAGGGTAGGAGAGAGTGAGTACCAGCGCCAGCAGTGGCAGTTGTAAAGCACGGAGAGTAAGCCATTTCATAGGTAGTAACAAATTTATGATAGAGGTAAAGCCATGAAAGATATTTTAAGAATGCCGATGTTTGCGTTGATGCTATTGTGTTTAACGCTTATCGTGTTTGTGACTATTTATATTTTAGCTGCACGCCATCCGAAATTGAGTGGCACATTAGAAAAGATTTTTGTGGGCATACTTTTTTTTACCATCACTGGTGGTTCGGGGATCACGGCAATGCCCTTTACCAAACTCCATCCTAACGTTTTCTACAACTTAGAAACTACACCCCCAACGATGATTGCTCAAATTGCCATTTATGGGGGCATGATATTAATGCTATTTCCCCGCTTAACTAAAACTACCCAAAAAACAGTTTCTATGTGCATTAAATGGATAGCAGGAGACATTTTTTTAGGTTTGTTTTTGTTGATTATGACTTTATCGGGCTTGTGGTCACAAACTCCTGAAATTACTTTTAGGGCTATTTTTGCTATTTGGGTAGTAACACTGGCTTCTATTTATGTAGGGAAAGTGTATAGTTGGTTAGAAATTTATGGATTATTGAGATGGCTAACTGGTTTATTAGCTTTATGGTCACTTGTGAAAACAAATGCAGCGCCAGACGGTTGTTGGACAGGAGTTTTAGGTCATAAAAACCCTTTTTCTTTTCAAATGGCTAATACAGCTTCTTTATGGCTTTTATATGCTTTTAAGGATCGTAAGTATCGATATTTATCATTATTTATAACTTTAATAGCTTTAGTAGGATTGCAAAAAGGTTGTAGTGGTGCTAGTCGGATTTTGACAGTGGTATTAATCAGTTTGTGGAGTTATTTAGCCCTCTTAAAAAAATTACCTGTAAAATGGGCTTTTCTCTGCTTTATCTTATTTTTGGTCGGTAGTATAGGTATAAGTATTTTGGTATTAAATAATTTAGAGGCTATTATTGTGGATGGTTTGAAAAAAGATATGACTTTAACAGGTAGAACCGATTTTTGGCCTTTAATTATTGATCGAATTAATCAAAACAATCCCATATTTGGTTATGGAATACAAGGATTTTGGCAGTGGTGGCGTCGCTCGGAAAATCCCGCTTACGGAATTGTAGTAGCTAAAACTGGTTTTGTGCCACCCCACTCTCACAATGGTTTTATTGATATACTTTGCGAACTGGGTTGGGCCGGACTCTTGTTGTTTATTGGGTCATTTTTGAATAATATATTTAGAGGTATAAAGTACCTAGTTAAAGGACCTTTTCCAGAGTCAGGTTTGCCTTTGTATTTATTAACATTTATGCTAATGACCAATTTGACAGAGGGGGGACTATTGGGGGTTGGTACTTATTGGTGTTGGTATGTAGTTTTATCGGTAAAATTGAGCTTAGATAGGACAGCTAAGGATAATCCACCCTGATGATGTCAGCGTTTGGTCAGGCCTATTAGGAGAATCTTTACAAAGAATAGGCATATCCCCCACTTCTTAAAGAAGTCGGGGCTTTAACACCGATCGCGTTTTACGTTTAATTAAGTGGGCTCACTTAATATGACTCGCAATTGTTTCACTCTCCACCGTTGCTTCCACGGGCCAAGAATTTTCCATCTCTACTGTTTGTTGCGGCTGATAAACTGCCAAGTCGAACCAGAAAGTCGTACCCACATTAACTTCGCTAACTAAATTAATTTTAGTGTGGTGCTTGTCAATAATGTTTCTGACAATAGAAAGACCTAATCCCGTTCCTTCTAAAGTGTGTACTCGGTTTTCTACCCGGAAAAAGCGATCGAATATTGCTTGTTGGTCTTCAGGATCTATGCCAATCCCAGTATCAGAAATTTCGATCCGCACTACCGGAAAATGTTTAGCATCCGGTGACAAGTTTTGGTTGACGGATTGACCGTCTTTGTAGGTGGGCGTCTCCGACTCTAGCAAATACGCTCGAATTGCCACCTTGCCGCCGGACTCAGTAAATTTTAAGGCATTTCCTACTAAATTTGCAAATACTTGCAGCAGCAAATCGTAATGACCTAAAGCAGGCGGCAAATACGGGTCAACTTCTTGCTCTAATTCAATGCCTTTATCCTTAGCATTTAACTGATAAGTCCGCAGGGTTTGTTCCACAGCTTGCGGTAGGTCAACAGCTTCCAAGTGATAAACTCGACAGGATTCCAGTCGCGACAAGTCTAACACGTCGTTTACTAAACGAGTTAGTCGATCGGTTTCTCGATTGGCAATTTCTAGGAATTCCCGGCGCTCGCTTTCTAGAAGGTCTTCTCCGTACTCGTGCAGAGTCTCGATAAAAGATTTGATATTAAATAAAGGCGTTCTCAATTCGTGAGAAACATTGCTGATAAAATTGCTTTTAGCCTCATTTAGTTCTACTTCCCGAGTAATGTCCTGCACTGTCATTGCAATGCCTTTGAGACTTTCTCGGTAATTTCCGGAACCTTGATGCTTGGAGGTTTGCTCGTAGAAAGTACACTCTACAGCTACCGGGCGTTGTGGTTCGGTACAGGTATTTTGCTCGTGGCGGATGCAGCTTCTGCACAGCGGTTCGGCACCGGGCGCTTTGTGCAGAATGACTGTAGTTAAAACAATGCGAATTGTACGGTTAACTGGTTCGCTCATGGAGATGCGAAATTCGCCGCCGTCGCGATCGCCCGCAGCTATTTCCTGCAAAGGTCTAGCCAACTCCTGCTGCACTTCCGAAGGCAAAATGTTGAGAACATTTACTCCAAGCGCATTTTTGCCTTCCCATCCAAAAATCCGCATCCCTGTCGGATTAACTAAAATCACCTGCAAATTTGCGTCTAATAAAAGCGCGCCATCAGCAATCGTTGATACCAAAGTTTCTAACTTAGCTTTTTCCGCTGTCAGTTCTTCAATATTTTGTTCTTCATAACTTTCGAGTTTCTGGGCCATTTCATTAAAACTGCCAATTAACTCGCCCAATTCTCCGCCTAAAGGCAGGTCAACTCGCTGCTTAAAATTCCCGCTGGCAATGTTTTTGACCCCGAAGACTAATTGTTTTATCGGCTGAGTAATTGTCAGGGCATTAAATACAGCCCCCAAAATGACCATCACCCAAATAGTCACAAATACTGCTAAAGTGACATCCCTAGTCAGATTTGAAGATATAACTGCTGCGGGATTTGGGTTAATGCCGATCGCCAAAACTCCCAAATATTTGTCTTCATGAATTAACGGCACAAATACATCGGTAACTTCTCCATCGGGGGTCAAATGCTGCCGCACCAAAGGCAAAGAAGTTAAATTTCTCGCCTCAATATCGGCGAGAAAATTATCGGGAAGTTTGATCTGGCGGCGCAGTGTCAGGGAAGTCTCCACCTCGGATTCCGAAAAGGGTATCCCCAGAAAAATATCTCCCGCTTCGTCTGCGTAAAGCATATAGCGGACGCTGGAGGTGCTGCTGTAAAATTGGCGGGAAAAGCGGGCGACTTCGGAGCGATCGTTGTTGGCAATCAGCGGCGCCACATTTGCTGCCAACAGCAAGCCGAGGTCGCGGCCGTAACGAGTATCGTTAAGTCGGGCGTCTTGCTGGATAGTATTCACGGCCCAGAATGTCAGGCCACTCATAATTAACGACACTACGAGGGTAGCAGCGGCCATCAGGCGGGTCTGGAGGGTAAAATCCGACCACCAGCGGGCAATAATTTCTCCGATTTTGTTTAGTATGGCCAGCATTTCACCAGTTCACCCGTTCAATATTAAAAGCAAGATAAATTCAGTTGGCTTCAGATAAAATTTTCTGATGCGACTTGTCCGCTACCGCCACCGCAGAGATACCAAACTTCATTGTTACATTTCTACATTGAGATTGCTTGGCTTTCGGATGGCGGTCGATGTCGCAATTCCTAATTTTTATCGCCCAGAGCTCGGCGACCGATGTCCCGACGGCAGTAGACGCCTTCAAATTGGATGCAATCAACTGCTGCATAAGCTGTGGAGATAGCTTGTTCCAAAGTTTCTCCCGCTGCGGTGACGCCCAAAACCCGGCCGCCGTCGCTCACCAACTGCTGGTGCTTCAACTGGGTGCCGGCGTGAAAGACTTCTGCTCCTTTGGCTTCAGCTTCCTCGATACCTGTAATAACTTTGCCTTTTTGATAACTTCCAGGATAGCCCCCAGAAGCCAAAACTACGCAAACAGAGGCCCCCGACTTCCAGCGAATAGAAGATTCACCGAGACGCTGCTGACAGCAGGCGAGCACCAAATCTTCTAAAGGCGTTTCCAGCAGTGACAAAACCGCTTGAGTTTCGGGATCTCCGAAACGGCAGTTGAATTCTAAGACTTTGGGTTCTCCGTCGGGGGTAATCATTAAACCTGCGTAGAGTACACCCCGGTAGTCGATTTTGCGTTTTTGCAGTGCGGAGAGGGTGGGTTCGAGAATTTCTTCTTGAATCCTTTCCATGAGTTCCGGGGTGACAATGGGCGCTGGGGCGTAGGCTCCCATACCGCCGGTGTTGGCTCCCTGGTCGCCTTCGCCGATAGCTTTGTGGTCTTGGGCCGGCAGCAACGGTTCCACTGTGATGCCGTCGGTGAGGGCGAGAATCGAGACTTCTTGACCGGTTAAGAATTCTTCGACGACGACTCGGATGTTGTCGGTGCCGAATTCGCCTCGGAAAATGGTGTTGATGGCGCTGTGAGCCATTTTGACGGTGGTGGCAACGGTGACTCCTTTGCCTGATGCGAGTCCGTCTGCTTTAATGACTATTGGGGTTCCTTGTTCCAGAACGTATGCTTTGGCTGCTTCTGCGTCTGTAAATACGGCAGCTTTGGGTGTGGGGATGCCTGCTTCGAGCATCAGTTCTTTGGCCCAGGATTTGCTGGATTCAATTTGGGCGCCGGCTTTGGTGGGGCCGAAAATCATCATTTTTCGCTGTTGGAAATAGTCGGCGATGCCTAGCGATAGGGGCAATTCGGGGCCGACGATGACTAATCCGATGTTGTTGACCATCGCAAAGCGTTCGATGCCTTGGAAGTCGTCGATGTTGAGCGACAGATTTTGACAGCCTGGGGTGGTAGCTGTGCCGCCGTTCCCAGGCACGCAGAATACTTGTTTAATCCGCGTAGATTCTAGCAGTTTTTTTGCGATCGCGTGTTCGCGACCTCCGTTTCCCACAACTAAAACTTTCACAGTATCCTCACCTATAAATTGTGTTCCCTGAATGTCTGATTTTCAGTGTTGGCATCTGTCTATCTGCTTTTTGCAGTGCTGTCAATTATGCCATGCTTGGCGCTAGGGAATTGCTAGATGTGGCACTTTTCTGGAGGAGTGGGGTTCGACGGCTGTTTCTCAATGGCTGGGAGCGTGCAATAATTAAAGACTTTAGCTGCCCAATTTTTCTAGGTTCTGCCTCGATTTAATCCTGCAATTAAAACTATTTTCTGGCTTTTAACTCTGCAATTACTGTAATTCATCCGGCGACAAATAGCGATAAGATAGGCAGGTTGACTCTGCGGAATTTTACTCACATGAAATCAAATCAAACCGCTGCGAGTTCGTCTGCCAAATTTAAGCGGGTGGGCGTTGTCGGCGGCGGCCAGCTAGCTGGAATGATGGGGGATGCTGCTAGGGCGCTAGGTATTGAATTGGTAGTGCAAACTCCCCATGCTACTGACCCGGCCGTTTCTGTTGCTGCTGGTGCTGTTTTGGCTGCTGTTGATGATGTTTTGGCTACGGCTCAATTGGCGGCTGGATGCGATGTTATTACTTTTGAAAATGAGTTTGTAAATTTAGATGGTTTGCTGCCACTAGAACAGCAAGGTGTGTTATTTCAGCCGAGTTTGTCGTCGCTTTCTCCTTTGTTGGATAAGTACGTTCAGCGCTGTTATTTACAAGGTTTGGGTTTGCCAACTCCGAGGTTTTGGGAATGGGATTGCAGCGCGGATTTGCCCCCGGAATTGTTTGATTCGGTGGCGATCGACTTTCCGGCAATTTCTGTTTCCGACAGCGTGCAGATTGCAGGAGACTCGGATGCTGGATCGATCGACTTTCCCTTTGTCGTCAAAGTTCGCCGCCACGGTTATGACGGCCAAGGTACTTTTATTGTTAATGATCGGGGGAGTTTTGAGTCAATTCGTGCTACACTCCAAGGTCAGTCTTTGCTAGTGGAAGAGTTTGTGCCGTTCGATCGCGAGTTGGCTGTGATTGCAGCTCGATCGGCAAATGGGGAAATTGCGACTTATCCGATCGTGGAAACTCAGCAGCAAAATCAGGTTTGTCATCTGGTGATTGCGCCCGCTGATATTAGTTTAGAGGTGAAAAATGAAGCTTGTGCGATCGCCCGCACTCTCCTCAACAGTTTGCAAGCTGTCGGCGTATTCGGCATTGAATTATTTTTAACCGCCGACAATAAGCTGTTAGTCAATGAAATTGCACCCCGCACTCACAACTCGGGACATTTTACGATCGATGCTTGCGAAACTTCCCAATTTGAACAGCATTTGCGCGCAGTTTGTCAACTGCCTTTAGGTAATTCGGCTCTGAAATGTGCAGGCGCTGTGATGGTAAATTTGCTAGGCTACGAGTCTGCCCAGTCCGATTATTTAGCAAAAAGACAACAACTGGCACAAATTAGTGGTGCTTTTGTCCATTGGTATGGTAAGGAAGTATCGCGTCCGGGCCGCAAACTCGGTCACGTTACAGTTGTGCTCGACGCGGACTTGGTGGCTCAGGGGCGATCGCAAGCACTGGCGATCGCTCAAACCGTAGAATCCATCTGGTATGCAAGTTAAATTGCTCGAAGCTTGCCAAAATCGGGTTAGTTGGTATATATTTAATAAAGGTTCTACTGCGACGTTGGTGACTGCCAATAATGTTTTTTTGATCTATAACTCTTAACTCTCGGGAATCAAGATGTTTGGACAGCAGTAAACTGGGCTTGTACCCAGAAACTTTAAGTCCGAGCCAACGGTACCCACCTGGTAAAATACCAGGTCAAAAGCTGAGGTAAGACGGCGTTGCGGGGAACCATTAAAATTTGGATAGAGATAGGCGCTGTGAAATATGGCTAGCCTATTTTTTTTTGAGATAAGCTGTTGCATATTTAAACTATACAAGCATTACCCTTGTTTTTGATTTGGCGACCCCATTTAATTATTAATTGTCCTTCATTTAAGAGGATCTGCAATAAATACTCCAGCTCTTCAATAGATGTAAAAAGTCGATTTGCAATATATTTTATCGAAAAATAACGGATATGGAATGAGAATTAAATAACTTAGAATGCGTGATGGTTCTTGTGGGATGGGCGTCCCGCCCGCCCTGAATATACAATTTAAATGCGCGACAGCTTAGCAGTCTATTTGCAAATTTGAGATGTTCCCAATCATCTTGCGATCGCCCTGGTAATAATTTCCACAAACTGATGCAGTAAAGCAGTCATTCTATTTTAGATTTTAGATTTTGGATTTTGGATTGAACCCACGGATAAATTCGGGGGCTTGAGGATTTTAGATTTGAGATTTTGGATTGATTCCACGGATAAATTACGTGGCGGGTACCACCTTTGAAATTCTTGGTCAACTCTCAGCAAAATCTCCGGCGTGGAATCGATCGCCCTTCCAATAAAAATATTTAACCAAGGTGGGCAAAAGCCCACCCTAATTCCTACTTCCCTACAGTGAAATACTCATTCTTAGCATACACGCTAATAATGCAGTCTCCCACTTCAAAAAACATCCCCTCTTGCTCATCTTTAGAAAATTGCAAGTTGCCGTATTTAGAATTAATTTCCTCAGCAGTCGCCGCTTTTGCCTCCATTTCATCCGGGATAAGTCCAGTAGAACCGATATAGAAAACCAGCGGTGAAACTTTTTCCCTGTACACTTTTTCAGCATAAGCTTCCAGTCGCTCATTCGCATTAGCTAAAGCAGCGACAAATTCGTCTCGCTTGACATCTTCTCCCTGCCATTTCGCTTGCAAAAGGCGCAGCAAACTATCTGCACCCACTTTGGCTAAAGTAGCGCTAACAATTCCGTTATCCTCCAACCCCAAAAACTCATCAAAAATCAGTTTCATCAAGTCGTCAACTTTGGTGATTTTTGTTCGGGATGACAGCGTTTTGTGGGCGAAGACAACAGGCTCATCTAAGGTGATGTCAAATGTCGGTTTTGCTAGCTTTTCGCCCGTGTTTTTGTGGTAAACTTCATAAAGGCGATCGAGAAATTTGTTGGCCGAGTGCAACTTGCCGAAGTTGAGGATGTTTTTGCTGCCGATGTCGATTTTGTAGCTGACTCGCGAATCTACTGAACCGTTGGCGATCGCACTTTTTAAATCTGTGTATTCTGTCGTCGTCGGAAAGTTGATGTAAAGGCTTTTTGACAGATAATGCTGTTTCACTTCTTCCAATTGTTCCGCAGTGTAAGCCTCAGATTCCTCCTTCAAATGAGCCGAGAGAATGCTAGAGAGAATTTTGATTTCTGCTAGTTCCTCAAACACTCCGTCAATGCTGCCGTAACGCCCGTCAAAAGGCACGAGGGGCAAAGTATCTAACTTAATATCGTACTCGGAACGGAAGTCAAATTCTTGCACGGGCGAACCGTTTTTTTCAAGGAGACCGCATTTTTTGAGCAAATCAAACACAGGTTTGCTGCTGATTTTGGTTCGCAGCGACTTAATATTAACTTCGCCGTCGCTGACAATGGTATAATTGTTGAAAGTATTGAGGTCTGTAACTAGAATTCCCGCCACTTCGGCGATTAAAGTTTCATCCTCAACTTTTACCAGCTTAGCTTTTCGGGTAATCAGCATATTGATGGTAGCGGTATTTTGATTGATGGCAAATGAACCCATTTGCACGTATTCGCCACCATCTAAGAATTCAGTTTTCAGCCAAGGCTTGACAAGGTTGCCGTTTTCGTCTCGCTTTCCTTCAATTCGCTTCAAACCTTTTCGCTGATAATTTTCTTGCAAGTGTTTCAAGTTGATGATGATGCTGTTGCTGTTTTCCTCCAATATCTTGATTAACTCCAGCAGGGAAATTTTATCGCTGACTTTTACCCGATCGCCAATTTCATGATTTTTCAACACATCAGGCGCAAAAACAGCCTCTTCCAAATCTTCCGTAAACTCGGCTATTTGGGCATTTGTCAAAGCTTTCGCGTGTTTTTCCGTCAAAGTAGCATCGAAGGTGCTCGCCAGCGCATACTTAGCCGTATTTAAATTGCCGTCAGCGAGGTTAGCTTTCGCAAAAGCCAACACCGACCACGAATTTCTTCATGTGGTACCCGCCACGTGATTTATCCGTGGAATCAATCCCAAATCGAAAATCGAAAATCACTTATTGCCCCCGCATTTATCCCTGGGGTCAATCCAAAATCTAAAATCTAAAATCTAAAATCGAATGACTCATCAGTTTGAGCAACGGGAACATCTAATTTGTCATACTCATCTTTGGCGACTTTCTGATATTTGTAAAACAGTCCGCGATCGTCTGCTTTCAGCCCGCAGATTTTCAGCGTACTCGATGAAGCGTTGATTTTCTTGCCACTTTTGGAAACAAAAACTTGATAATCATATTCCTTAATTAACGGTTCTTCCAGCG
Source organism: Microcoleus sp. Z1_B2 (assembly GCF_036700325.1). Taxonomy (NCBI): domain Bacteria; kingdom Bacillati; phylum Cyanobacteriota; class Cyanophyceae; order Oscillatoriales; family Microcoleaceae; genus Microcoleus; species Microcoleus sp. Z1_B2. The sequence goes on along the minus strand of NZ_JAUBOQ010000005.1, from coordinate 48,922 downwards.
GCGGTGCAACGGAACTGCCTAACAGTTTTGTGCTGTCGTAAAGAGCATCATAAACCATTTTAACTTCGCCCGCGCGGATGCAATTTCCCGATAATGTATTGGCAATTTTGGAGAGAAGTTTGAAGTCAGCAGAGGCATAGGATATCGTGTTAGCAAACACATCCATGTCTTTGAGTTCTTCGCAAATTTCCCCTAGTTTTGCAGCTTCCGAATTGGCACTGGGGTCATTTGCATAGCCGTCTGTGTGCAAATTTATAGCTGTCATTTCTCCCGCTTTAACCAGAGATTTAGCAAGTTGCATCGACTGCGATATGCAGGTATAGCCAGCCGTGTCGATTTTTTGAATTTCTTTGACGTATGGAGAGTCAAGCTTCAGCACTTCTTGAATGGGAATTCGCTGGAAATGACAAATTACGTCCCCATTGCCAGCATAGGAAATCAGGCTGACAATTAGCTGGTAATTGTTGTATTCGTCTAAGGTCAAAAGCTTGATTAGGGTTTCTTTCAGCGGTTCTAAGTCATAATACATTGAGCCGGAACGATCGATGATGATGATGCTGTGAGCGACGGATTTTTCTGGGATATCGCCTGGTGTTCTCTCTAAATTAATGCGATCGACTAGATAGAATGCCTTGGCGTTTCCGGCAAAATTGTAGAGGGTAAACTTGGTGCGAGTATTGGAGGCTGCTTGGCTGCTGGAACGTTTGACTTGAGATGATTGTTTTGCTTGCCGTGCCATAGTTTTCACCTATGTTGACTTATTCATCAACTTAATCATGACACGCGCTTCTGTGGATGTCAAGGCCTGTGTGGAAAATTATGTGCGAGGCTGAATAATCATTAATATTTAGCCCTGCGATGCCAGGGAAAACTGCGGCGATAGGCTAAAGGTGGGCTGTTTTGGCAAAAGTAGTGGATCTGCGTAATACCAATTTAATGTGAAGTTGCACATATCTCGATCCCCCTAAATCCCCCTTAAGAAGGGGGACTTTGATCGGAATCTTGTCCCCCCCTTATTAAGGGGGGCTAGGGGGGATCGGATTCTATGGAGGCTCATAAAAAATTGGTATAAGTCGTTTAGAAAATATTTAGTCAATCATGGTTTATTTAGAAAATCCGGTGCTCAAACTTTATCTAAATCTAATCGGATGGGTGACGTTGGGATTCATTCTCGGCCGCCTGCTACCGAGAAGCTATTCTACATATTTAGCCAAGTTTCTTTTCTTCTTTGGCACGCCATTGAGCATTGTTGCTTTTATCCGCAGCGCCAATTTGTCGGGCGCTATTTGGATGGCGCCGCTGATAGCTTGGGCGGCAATTCTAGCAGGTGGAGGACTCGCTGGGATTTTGATAAATTTCGGTGTCGGCGAGGAACGTTTCAAGAGTCTTAATCCGGCCCAAAATAGCCCGGAACACACCAGCGCTTGGAGTTTGCCCACTCAAGGCAGCTTTTTATTGGCAACGATGCTGGGTAATACGGGTTTTTTAGGCATTCCCGTCACCTTGTCCTTATTAGGTTCGGAACACTTTGCCTGGGCGTTGTTTTACGACTTGCTAGGCACTACGATGGGAATGAATATACTGGGAGTTGCTATTGCTTCTCACTGCGGTAAAAGCGATCGCCGTCAGGGTTGGTTAACACCCCTGCAGGCAATCTTTCAGAATCCGGCACTGTGGGCTTTTGGTTTAGGATTTATCTCGCGCAGCTTGCCGCTGTCGGCACAAATCGCAGAATTGTTAACAACAGGCGCTTGGACTGTAATTACTTTAGCTTTAATTACGATCGGGATGCAGTTGAGCAAGTTGAATTCCTTGCACAACCTCAAACCAGTTTTGGCTTGTCTGGCGATTAAAATGCTGTTTATTCCCTTGGTAATTGGCACGGGATTAACGTTTTTTGGCATCGCGGGCGCGCCGCGACTCGTGCTAGTGCTGCAAATGGCGATGCCTCCTGCTTTTGGTACTACGTTGTTGGCAGAAGCTTTCAATCTCGATCGCGAATTAGCCGTAACAGCGATCGGTCTCGGCTGCGTTAGTTTATTATTCACTATTCCAATATGGATGAGGCTCTTTAATTTTTAATAAAAATAGGATTGGGTCAGTTTTAAAAGTGTATTTCAGTGATCCCCATCACAAATGTTGAGCGCTCTATGTCATATTAATTTAACAATCACTGGACTGGGAAACTGTATTGGCTTCTGCTAATGTGGAAATAGCCCGCTGAGGACGGGAAGAATCAAAGTATGGCAAGTATAAATTTTACATTGACAGGTTATCAAATTCTCGATCGCATTTACTCAGGAACTCGCACCCTAGTTTATCGAGCTTTCCGTATTGACGACAAACAGCCAGTCGCCATCAAAGTCTTGCGGAATAATTATCCCAGCTTCAGCGAACTGGTGCAATTTCGTAATCAGTACACGATCGCCAAAAACCTCAACTTGCCCGGAATCATCGAAACCTACAGCTTAGAAACCTACCACAACAGCTATGCGTTGGTAATGGAAGACTTTGGGGGAATTTCTCTAAAAGAATGGACGGAAGAAAGGGAAACTGGGCCGTCTCTGATGGAGTTTTTGCAAGTTGGGATCGACCTGAGTGATACATTAGATATACTCTATCGCCACCGGATAATTCACAAAGACATTAAACCCGCCAATATTTTAATTAATCCGCATACAAAACAAGTCAAACTCATTGACTTTAGTATTGCATCTTTGCTGCCGCGAGAAACTCAAACCCTGATGAATCCTAACGTACTGGAAGGAACACTCGGCTATTTGTCTCCCGAACAAACGGGAAGGATGAATCGCGGCATTGACTACCGCAGTGACTTTTACTCTTTGGGCGTAACTTTTTACGAATTGCTGGCGGGACGATTGCCGTTTCAATCCAACGATGTGATGGAATTAGTACACTGTCATATTGCTAAGCAACCACCATCACTGCATCAAATCAATCCTGAAATCCCGCCCGTACTTTCGGAGATTGTCAGCAAATTAATGGGGAAAAATGCCGAAGACCGCTATCAGAGTGCGTCGGGGCTGAAATTCGATTTAGAATTTTGTTTGGAGCAACTTGAAGAAAAGGGTAAGATAGAGAGTTTTACGATCGCCCAGAGGGATGTTGGCGATCGATTCACTATACCAGAAAAACTCTACGGTCGCGAAACAGAAGTAGAAACCCTACTCGAAGCCTTCGATCGCGTCAGTAGTGACCGAACTGAAATGATGCTAGTAGGTGGTTTTTCTGGAATTGGAAAAACGGCAGTTGTGAATGAAGTTCAAAAGCCAATTGTCCGCCAGCGCGGCTATTTTATCAAAGGTAAATTTGACCAATTTAATCGCAACATTCCTTTCTCAGCTTTTGTGCAAGCATTTCGAGACTTAATGGGACAATTGTTGAGCGAAAGTGACGAGGAGTTGAAAAAATGGCAAACTCAAATATTGCAAGCACTGGGTGATAACGGACAAGTCATTATTGAAGTAATTCCCGAACTCGAAAAAATTATTGGCCAACAATCACCCGCACTAGAATTATCAGGAACGGCGGCCCAAAATCGGTGGGATTTGCTGTTTCAAAATTTTATTAAGGTGTTCACAAAACCAGAACATCCCCTGGTGATGTTTTTGGATGACTTGCAGTGGGCAGATTCCGCCTCGCTGCAGTTAATGCAACTGCTGGTTTCCGAGTCAGCAACCGGCTATTTATTAGTAATTGGTGCCTACCGAGATAATGAAGTGTTTGCAGCACATCCGTTGATGCTGACACTGGATGCAATGGCAAAAGCTGGGGCGACGGTGAATACTCTGACGCTGGAACCGTTGAGTTCAGAAAGTCTCAATCATTTGGTTGCTGATACGCTCAATTGTGCTCCATATTGGGCAAAACCGTTGGCGGATTTGCTGGCACAAAAAACCCAGGGAAATCCCTTTTTTGCAACGCAGTTTCTCAAAGCACTGCATCAGGATGGGCTGATTGAGTTTGATCGGCTTGCTGGTTATTGGCAGTGCGATATTGTGCGAGTTAGGGAGGCAGCGCTGACGGATGATGTGGTCGAGTTTATGGCGTTGCAGTTGCAAAAATTGCCGCCAGCGACTCAGAATGTGTTGAAGTTGGCTGCTTGTGTTGGTAATCAGTTTGATTTGGGGACTTTGGCAGTTGTTTCCGAGCAATTGGAAACGGAAACGGCGGCGGATTTGTGGAAGGCTTTGCAAGAGGGGTTAATCCTGCCTGAAAGTGAAGTCTACAAGTTTTATATGGGGCGAGAAAGACAGGAGGACGCCGAAAATTCGGAGGTGGTGAATTACAAGTTTTTGCACGATCGCGTTCAGCAAGCTGCCTATTCTTTAATTCCCGAACAAGAGCGATCGCGCGTTCACTATCAGATTGGACAATTGCCGATCCAGCAAATTTCACCCGCAGCTATAGAAGAGGAAATTTTTTCAGTTGTCAATCAGTTGAATTATGGTATTGCGCTGATTGAAAACCAAACAGAACGATCTGAATTGGCGCAACTCAACCTCACGGCTTGCCGCAAAGCCAGAGGCGCTACTGCTTATCAAGCTGCTCGCGATTATGCTGCGATCGGGCTAAATTTGCTGGGAGAGAGCGCTTGGCAACGACAGTACGAGATGACCTTGAACTTGCACGACATAGCAGCAGAAGTGGCTTCACTCTGTGGTGATTTTGACCAGATGAATCAGTGGATTGACACTGTGATTTATCATACCAGAACTCCCCTAGAGCGAGTGAGCGTTTACATCGTCAAAATTCAGGCATTATCGTCCCAGAACAAGTTTTTAGAAGCAATTGCTATCGGTTTGTTGAGTCTAAAAGAACTAGGAGTTGAGTTGCCCGATCGCCCTACATCAGAAGATATTCAGCAAGCAGTGCAGGAAATTAATAGCTCGATCGGCGATCGACCGATTGAAGAGTTATTCGAGCTGCCAGCGATAGTGGATGCCCAAAAACTGGCCACCATGCAAGTGGCGGCAAGTATGGTGTCAGTTTGTTATGTGGTCGGTTCGTCTTTGTTTGCGTTGGTGACTGCCTTACAGGTAAATTTATCAAAAATTTGGGTTTAAAACCCTGTCCTTCTAGGACGGCTTTAATTTCTTAAAACTTCTTTCAACAAGTCCAGTAAGTTCCTATATTTGTGATATACTATAAAAGTCAAGGTTTAATTCCTTTACCATCGTGAAACAGTTAAGACACACTTTTAGGTATAAACCGGGGGACGCAGAGCAGCGAAAACTCTTTAAACAGCTAGAGGTTGAATTAAACCTTAAACCAGTTAAAACAAACTATTCTTTTAGGATTGTTAAGTAGGGTAGGGCATACCCAAACTCTAGGTAAATATCCTAGTACGCTTTTGGAGATAGACCCGCTGGGGTGGCTGCGAATCAGGCTCGTTAATTGGTAGTTTTCTACGGTTAAAAGGTCTGAATATTGCCTTTCATGACGCAACACTTAAAGGTTAGTCGCTGAATTAAGAATCCTCGCACTTTTAGGTCGGGGAGTGTCAATTGCATAAGTGGCAGTTGGTAGAAGCAGAGAAATACCGAGTTGCCAGACAGAGGGCAGAAGCTATTGAAATGTACGATCGCGCTATTTCTGGAGCGAAAGAAAACAAATACATCCAAGAAGAAGCCCTCGCTAACGAACTAGCAGCTAAATTCTACCTCGACTGGGGCAAAGAAAAAGTGGCCCAAGCCTATATGCAAGAGGCTTATTACTGTTACGATCGCTGGGGTGCAAAAGCCAAAATCGATGACTTAGAAAAACGCTATCCCCAACTTCTTGCTCCCCTATTGCACGCAATAGAAAACCGTTTGGCAATCAGCGAAACTCGCCTCCACCCAATCAATAAATCGTCAATCTTACCTCAAACATTCCCACGAATTTTATCGAGGTGCGACAGTATTTACGAAACCCTCGATTTCGCGGCTATTCTCAAAGCCTCCCAAACTCTATCGAGTGAAATTAAATTAGAAAAATTGCTAGCTGGACTGATGTCTGTGGTGATGGAAAATGCCGGAGCAAAAAAAGCAGTTCTCCTGTTGCTTAAGGATGGGAATCTCGCGATCGAAGCTGTAGCCTCCTTCCATCAAGATGTCATCTCAATATCTGTACCGCTGTCAGCCAGCGACGAGGTTCCCGCTGCTGTGGTCAACTATGTTAAGCGGACTTGGAAAACTGTGGTTTTGGATAATGCTGCAGTACAAAACGATTTTATTGCCGATCCGTATTTGATGCAGAAAAAGCCCAAAAGTGTGCTGTGCGTGCCAATTTTAAATCAGGGTAAATTAATCGGGTTGCTATATCTAGAAAATAACTTGACAATTGGTGCATTTACAGAAGATCGCACTGATCTCATCCAACTTTTGTGCGCCCAAGCGGCTATCTCTATAGAAAATGCTCGATTGTACCAGCAATCTCAAGCTTATGCACAAGAATTAGAGCGATCGCTCTTTGATTTGCAGCAAGCACAGTTACAGATCGTGCAAAGCGAAAAAATGTCCACATTGGGCAATTTAGTCACAGGAATAGCCCACGAAATTAATAATCCTGTCGGCTTTATTAGCGGCAATATTGAGGAAGCAACCACCACGATTAAAGATGTGATTGCCCACTTAAAATTATATCAAGAAAAACTGCCAGACCCTGGCGATGAAATTGAACAAGATGCTGAGGATATTGATTTAGAATATGCCTTAGAAGATTTGCCAAAGATGCTGTTGTCGATGAAAGTGGGGTGCGATCGCATTCGCGGCATTAGCACCAGCCTCCGCACCTTCTCCAGAGCCGATAAAGACTACAAAGTTCCGTTTAATATCCATGAGGGCATTGACAGCACTATCTTAATTTTGAAACACCGGCTGAAAGCCAACGAACACCATCCTGCGATCGAAGTCGTCACAGACTACGGCAATCTCCCTCAAATCGAATGCTTTCCCGGTCAACTGAACCAAGTCTTTATGAACCTGCTTGCTAACGCGATCGATGCTCTAGAAGAATCAAGCCAAGGAGGTAGTTTCGAGGCTCTGAAAGCCTATCCCCACTGTATCACAGTTCGTACCAGTCAGTCGGGCGATCGACACATCAAAATTCAGATTGCCGATAACGGGGCGGGCATGACCGAAGCAGTGAAACAGCGGATTTTTGACCATCTGTTCACAACGAAGGCAGTAGGAAAAGGCACTGGGTTAGGATTGGCGATCGCCCGCCAGATTGTAGTCGAAACCCACGGCGGAACAATTGAGGTGAATTCCCATCAGGGAGAGGGAACTCAATTTGAGATAGTGTTACCTGTTACCGAATAAAAGTTGACTGTTGACTGTTAACTGATGACGGTTGACGGTTGACGGTTGACTGATGACTGAGGAGTGTTGACTGTTAACTGATGACGGTTGACTGTTGACTGTTGACGGTTAACCGTTGACTAATGACTAATGACTAATGACTAATGACTAATGACTGATGACTAATGACTAATGACTAATCGGGCCTTATACCAGCCCCGATCGCAACTCCGAACAGGGACAAAACTTCCCGCGCCCCTTCGCCTGATCCCCACAATCTCAACTATGCTAACGTAGGCAAGCAGCAATCCCTTGTCACGAAGGTGATTAATATAATTTCAAACAATTTATTTGATTTAGGAGCGGTGTATCCCGTATGGCAAACCTGATCGGCACAGACAGCAACGACTTTATTCTAGGAACTCCGCTGAGCGATCGAATTCGCGGCTTAGATGGCGATGACACGGCCCTGGGTGCGGGAGGAGATGACACCCTAGAGGGCGACGGCGGCAACGACCAGCTTCTGGGAGGTGACGGAGCAGATTCGCTGATTGGCGGTGAAGGAAATGACGAACTTATTGGCAACCAAGGCCGCGATTTTGCTTCCGGCGGAAACGGCGACGACTCAATTCGCGGTGGTTTGGGCAACGACATCCTCGAAGGCAACGACGGGATAGACAGCGTGTTGGGAGACGCCGGGGACGACTTAGTTTTTGGCAACGGAGGCTTTGATGTAATTGCCGGCGGTACTGGTAACGACACCCTCACAGGGAATGACGGCGACGATTCCGTGTTCGGCAATGCTGATGACGACTTTCTCTACGGGAATGCGGGGAACGATTCTCTCAACGGCGGCAGTGGTAGAGATCAAATGTTGGGCGCTGAGGGCAACGATTATTTGACCGGCGGCGACGGCGACGACACTTTGTACGGCAATGCTGACAACGATTCGCTTTTCGGAGATGCTGGTAATGACCAGATATTCGGCGGCAAGGCTGACGATACAGTTTTTGGCGGCACCGGTTCCGATACCCTTCGCGGCGATGAAGCCGACGACTCGGTACTGGGAGATGAAGGCAATGACTTTTTGTTTGGTGGCAAAGGTAATGATGGTATCGACGGCGGTTTTGGCGATGACTCCTTGGCTGGAGGTATCGGCGACGATACAATTTTGGGCGGTTTCGGCAATGACAATTTATTTGGAGCAGAGGGTAATGATTCTTTAATCGGAGGCGAGGGTTCGGATACTCTGACTGGCGGCAGCGGCAGCGATGTCTTTGGATTGGGAGCCGGGCCTGGCAGTCTGGCTTTAATTACTGATTACAATGACACAGAGGATTTCTTTGGACTGCCGAGCAATTTATCTTTCGCTCAACTGCTAGTTACCCAAGGCAACGGTGCAAATGTCAGGGATACAGTAATTACGACGCTCGACGGCAAGCTTTTAGCAATTTTGATCGACACTCCGGCGGCGCTAATCGAAGCGAATGATTTTATCGCTGTGACTGGGACGGCTACTCCCAGGCCAACCACCATTACCACTACAACTACAACTACAGTTACAAGCACAATTACAGATCCAACTCAACCTCAAACTTCAACTACAGAATCACTTCCAACTCCGTCTCCAACTCCCACGGAAGCACCGACTCCAACTCCCACGGAAGCACCGACTCCAACTCCCACGGACGAAGCGACGCCTACTCTCACGGAAGCACCGACTCCGACTCCCACGGAAGCACCGACTCCGACTCCCACAGCAGCGCCGACTCCGACGCCAACTGCTGCGCCGACTCCGACGCCAACTGCTGCGCCGACTCCGACTCCCACAGCAGCACCGACTCCGACTCCGACGCCAACTGCTGCGAGGATTCCTACTGCACCGACAGTTAGCCCGCCTGATGATTCGCCTCTGGTGTCAATGAGTTCTCTGGCCCCGACTCCGACTCCCGGACTATTGCCAATGCCGGGCCAGACGCCGATATTCCCGACGGTGCCGAACCTGATACCTTTTCCTACACCTGTCCCTCCACCTTTCGGGTTGTAGGTGCGATCGCGCAGTTTAGTGATGAGTTATGAGTTAATGTAAAACTCACTAAACTCATAACTCAAAACTATTTAACGTCCTGGGGAGTTTCGGCCGAGTCTTCTGGCGACTCGGCTGGAGAATCTTCTAGGGGAGATAATTGTTGGCTATACTCCAAGAGCGATCGAAGTTTCATGCGGTGGATGTAAGGCCAGCCGCCATTGGCTTCAATATTCCTGAGCAGTTTGTAAAGTGCTTGGCGGTTGTCGGGAAAAGACGCTTGAAACAAACCGTCCCGAATTTCCCGGTGCGAAGCTTCCAGCCTCCGCAGCAGGGCCAAAAGCAGCAGACTGTCTCCCTGACAACTTTCGCCTAAAGTCCGAATCGCCTCTGTCAGCGATTGCATTTGAGACTGCAACTTTTCTGACTCTAAATCTTTGCCGTTGTCCATACTGCTGCTTCCTTTGAAATCTACAAGGCCTTTGTCCCCAGCCTTTTGGTCAACCGACTAATCGAGCTAGTCGCGATCGCCATTCGGGGTCATAAGCAAAGTAACTTAAGTAGGTTGACTTAAGCAATATTAATTTGCAGTCCAAGTCAGGAAAAGAGCACAACCCGTCGTACCATGTGTATTGGGCTGCGATCCGAACATGATTGAGAAATCATAAGTTCATGCTTATTTTCACGACGCACTAGCTTGATTTTTTGAGTCAATGCCGGTCTCGGTGAAGCGAGGGATCAGGATCTAAATGCTACCCTAAGCGCTGGCCTAGCCTGCCGGCGGGCAATTATATTTTGCTCGAACTAGGGCTTTTTCTTAATATAATCCGATGTTGGATATTGAGGTTTGCAATGAAATATCGTGCTTTAATTGTTGCACTTTTAGCTTTTTGCATGAGTGCGCTGGTTGCTTGTTCTTCTGCTTCTGACACGACGGTGGCAACTACTGAGTTGCTCACCTACGACCAGATTAGAGGTACTGGCTTGGCTAATAACTGCCCTAGCTTGGCAGAAACTTCTCGGGGATCGATCCCCATCGAAGCGGGCGCCACCTATAAACTGACTGGTTTGTGTTTGCAGCCCACAACTTATTTTGTGAAGGAAGAACCAGCAAACAAACGCCAAGAAGCGGAATTTGTGCCTGGTAAATTGCTGACCCGGTTCACGTCGAGCATTGACCAAGTTCAAGGTACGCTCAAGGTCGGTACTGATGGAACTCTGACTTTCACAGAAGAAGACGGCTTGGATTTTCAAGCTATTACGATTCAATTACCGGGCGGAGAGCAAGTACCTTTCTTGTTTACCATTAAACAGCTAGTGGCAAGTTCCGAACCCGGAGTGGTTGCTATCAATACTTCCACCGATTTGAGAGGGGAGTTTAACGTTCCTTCTTACCGCAGCGCAGGCTTTTTAGACCCTAAAGCCCGCGGGGTATCGACTGGCTACGACAATGCTGTAGCGCTTCCGGCTAGTGACAATTCCAAACGGGTGCGGGCTAATGTTAAGGTTGCTGACACTCGCACCAAGGCCGGCAAAATTTCTCTCCAAGTTGCTAAAGTCAACAGCGCCACAGGCGAAGTTGGCGGGATTTTTGAGAGCACGCAGCCTTCTGATACTGATTTGGGAGCTAGACCGGCTCTGGACGTGAAAATTCGGGGTTTGTTTTACGCTCGCATTGAGCCTTCTGTGTCATAAAATTGGCTTTCAGGATCGATCGAATTTGAGCAGTTTCTGGCCGTAAAGCTCCTGCTCCCTCTTCATTAGCCAACAGTCTCGAGCAATATAACTTAGGACTGTTGACTAATGACTAAATTTATGGTTAAACTGTGGTCATTCGCAACTTATTAAGTTGGAATTTTTAATTAATTAAAGTATTGTATTAAAACCGCTTTCAGATTATAATATACTTGGGCAAAATCCCGGTTTAATTCTGGCTTGTCTCGAAAGTCTTCTACCTGATAAAGTTCTGCCTTATGCGGAAAACCTTCGGATAATTCAGCTAAATCCCTGCACCTTCGGAAAGTTAAACGGGTGTGTCCGCTATCACACCGATTAAGTGCTAGGATTACACTACCTAAAAGTGAATTTTTTTAGACTAGATTGGAAACTATATCTAAAGCAACTTCAGTCCTCTGCTCTACCAACCCTTATGTCACCATGTCTACCACAGTGCCGAACGAGCTAAAAAGCGAAAATTTGCAATTGTTGCGCGAGTACCAACTTTCTGGATCGAATGAAATCCGCAATCAGTTAGTTAAACTGAATGTTGGACTGGTCAGAAAAGAAGTTTACCACTGGCTCAACCAGTGCGGTGAAAGCTACGACGATTTGCTGCAAGTCGGATGTATTGGGTTGATCAGGGCGATCGAGCGGTTTGATATCGCCAAGGGACACGCTTTTAGTTCCTTTGCAATTCCCTACATACGGGGCGAAATTCAACACTACTTGCGCGACAAAAGCCCTTCGGTGCGCTTTCCCCGCCACTGGCAGTCCCTGGAACGCAAATCAGTAGCAGCGATCAAGGAGTTGCAGGTGCAGTTAAACCGGAAACCTACGGATGCTGAAGTAGCAGCAGCCCTTGAGGTTTCTGTACAAGAATGGCAAGAAATTAAGTTGGCCCATCTCAACAGATCGCCTCTGAGTTTGGACGCGCCGATGCAAGATGAAGACGAGGGGGCGACTTGTCTGGGAGAATTGGTACCCGATAGCAAGTATCGGAGTTTTCAGTTGGCGCAAGAGGATCAAATTCGCGTACAGCAAGCTTTGGCTATGTTGGAACAACGGACTCGCGAGATATTGGAGTTTGTTTTTCTCTACGATTTGACTCAGAAGGAAACGGCTGAACGCTTGGGTATCAGTGCGGTGACAGTTTCTCGGCGAGTTAAGAAGGGGCTGGATTTGCTCAAAGAGATTATGACTAAACAGCTTTAGTTATTATTAGTCAGTTGTTGGTTGTCAGTTGTCAGTTGTTGGTTGTCAGTTGTGAACAGTTAACAGTTAACAGTCAACCGTTAACAGTTAACAGTTAACCGTTAACAGTCAACAGACTAATTTTTAGATGCTGCGGACAAATTTATCGAGCCTTTCTACGGCTTTTTTAATGGTGCCTAAATCGGTAGCGTAAGACAAGCGAATGTGGTCATCTGCGCCAAAAGCAATCCCCGGAATAACTGCTACTTGCTGCTTTTCTAAAAAAGCGTCGCAAAATTCCAAAGAATTCATTCCAGTCTTGCTGATGTTGACAAACATATAGAAAGCACCGTCTGGTTTAATACAGCTAATTCCAGGGACAGCATCGAGTAATTCAAATATTACCTGACGCCTTTCGGCAAAAGCTAGACGCATTGTTTCGACAGACTCTTGACTGCTTTCCAAAGCTGCGATCGCACCGTACTGTGCAAAGGTACAGACATTTGAGGTACTGTGACCTTGAATGGTGTTGGTGGCTTTGATTAATTCGATCGGCCCGGCCAAATAACCGATTCGCCAGCCTGTCATCGAGTAAGCTTTAGCAAAACCGCTGCTGATCAGGGTGCGATCGAAGATTTCTTTGCCCAGGGAACCGATGCTGACGTGCTGGGCGTCGTCATATATAATTTTTTCGTAAATCTCGTCAGCAACGACTAAAATATCTCGATCGACTATCACCTCGGCCAATGCTTTGATTTCCGCCGGAGTATACACCATTCCCGTCGGATTAGAAGGCGAATTCAGTACAAATAACTTGGTTTTGGGAGTAATCGCTCGACTCAGTTGTTCCGGTGTAATTTTATATCCTGTAGAAGCATCAGTCCGTACAATTACTGGCTTGCCGCTAGCGAGTTTGACCATTTCTGGGTAGCTTAGCCAGTAGGGAGCCGGAATAATTACTTCCTCTCCCGGCTCGATCAGAGCCATCATCAGATTGTAGAGGGAATGCTTGCCGCCGTTGGTGACAATGATATTTTCTGGTTGATAGTGGAGATTGTTGTCGGATTGGAGTTTGCGGGCGATCGCAGCTTTTAACTGCGGTTCCCCAGCCACAGGGCCGTACTTAGTCTTCCCCGCGTCTAGAGCTTGTTTTGCCGCTGCTTTAATGTGTTCGGGGGTATCAAAGTCGGGTTCTCCCGTACTCAAACTACAGACATCAATCCCTTCGGCCTTCATAGCTTTAGCCTTAGCGGCGATCGCCAAGGTTATAGAAGGAGTAACCTCACCCACTCGTGCTGCCAACTTAATCATTGGATTTTAGATATTAGATTTTTGACTTTAGATCATAGGGCGACAAATCGTGATATTCAACCCTGTTGTTAGGGAATTATGACATTTGTTTACATAGTACGTAAAGGATTAAGCAATTAAAGAATAAAAATTAAAAAAGCTCTTAGTTTTAATTTTTATTTTTTAATTTTTCAATTTTGACGTTATTATTGTAGCATTTTTGATGCCTCGTTACCCTCAACGCCGATCTGCAAGCTTATGGATCTCAAATCTCTGATTCGCGACATTCCTGATTTCCCCAAGCCGGGAATTCTGTTTCGAGACATTACAACTTTGCTGCGCGACCCGCAAGGGCTGAGCTACACCATTGACAGCTTAGCGGAAAAATGCTCTGCAATGTCTGTTGACTATGTGGTGGGCATGGAATCGCGGGGCTTCATCTTTGGCGCGCCGTTGGCTTATAAAATGGGAATAGGCTTTATTCCTGTCCGCAAGCCGGGGAAACTGCCAGGTGCGGTTCATTTTGCTGAGTACGAATTGGAGTACGGTGTCGATCGACTGGAGATGCACCGAGATGCCATGACATCCGGCAGCCGGGTGCTGATTGTGGACGATTTAATCGCCACTGGCGGAACAGCAGCAGCGACGGCTAAATTGTTAGAGCAAGCTGGCTGCGAGCTTGTCGGTTTTGCTTTTATCATTGAATTGCAGGCCTTGGGCGGCAGGCAGAAATTGCCCGATGTGCCGATCGTCACGCTAGTGGAATATTAGTTAGTTAACTGTTGGCAGTTGACAGTTGACAGTTGACAGTTGACTGCTGACAGTTGAATAAAAACTCCTGACAAATAATATCCTTGACCTTTGCATCGCAATTATTTATTTCTCTCTTCTCTTTCTCTGCGTTCTCTGCGTTCTCTGTGGTTAAATCATTCCGATGCAACCGGCATTAATATCATTCACAATTCTTCAAATCTAAAATCTAAAATCTAAAATCTAAAATCCTATGACTTCTCTTAAATTGAATCAAAATTGGCGAGGGTTGAGTTCTCTGTTTAGCAGCGAGACATTTACTTATATTTTCAAGCGACTGTTGCAGGCACTTTTAACCCTATTTTTGGCATCGATGCTTTGTTTTGCAATTATTGAGCTAGCACCGGGAAATTACTTGGATACATTGAGCCAAAATCCCAAGATTTCGCCGGAGACACTCAAGCAACTCGAACAGCAGTTCGGCTTAGATAAACCAGCGATTGTGCAGTATTGGCTGTGGCTGCAACAAATTGTGACGCGGGGGAATTTTGGCACGAGTTTTGTGTATCAGCGATCCGTAGCTTCGCTGCTGTGGGAACGGGTACCGGCGACGTTATTAATGGCGATCGCATCTTTGATTGTAACTTGGGCGATCGCGATTCCCTTGGGAATAGTCGCGGCCGTCAATCAAAACCGCACAGTCGATCGAGTTCTGCAAGTAGTCAGCTACACCGGACAAGGATTTCCCAGCTTTATCACAGCGTTGCTGCTGCTATTTTTTGCTCAGAATACTTCGCCTCTGTTTCCCGTCGGAGGAATGACAAGTATCGACCACGCAGACTTACCTTGGTGGGGTCAAATCCTCGATTACGGCTGGCACTTAATTTTGCCAACTGTCGCCCTCAGCGTTACTGGTTTTGCTGGTTTGCAAAGATTGATGCGCGGACAATTGTTGGACGTGCTGCGTCAAGATTACATCCGAACAGCGCGGGCTAAAGGTTTGCCGGACGATCGAGTAATTTACATTCATGCTTTGCGGAATGCTGTTAATCCGTTGATTACGCTGTTGGGTTTTGAGTTTGCTAGTTTGTTGAGCGGTGCGTTTATTGCGGAATTTTTCTTTAATTGGCCGGGTTTGGGAAAGCTGACTTTGGAGGCGGTGAACAATCAAGATTTGTATTTAGTAATGGCAAGTTTGATGATGGGTGCGACGATGTTGATTGTGGGGAATTTGTTGGCGGATTTGCTGCTGAAAGCTGTCGATCCTCGGATTAAGCTGGAAGATTTGAAATAGTAGAATTAGTCCTGGACGCACGCGGGGTGAAAAACCCTAACTTATAATTGGTGTTATAATTTGATAGTACCTCGATTTAACCTGATAAATTGCTTTGGATTATAATTTTGATTGGAATCCAGCCAAAGAAAAGCAAAATATTCGCAAACATCAATTAAATTTTCGTTTGGCATCAACTGTTTTCCGCGATCGTTCTCAATTAACAATCTATGATGAAGAACACAGTCAAGATGAAGATAGATGGATTACCATAGGTTTAGATGAAACAGGAATTTTAAGGGTTGTTGTCCATACCTTTGAACAAACCGATCGCACCTCCTGTGTAATTCGGATTATTTCAGCCCGCAAAGCTAATTCCACTGAAACCCAACCTTATCAAGAGAGGAAATTATGAAATCAGAGTATGAGTTTTCTTCATCAGAGCAAGGCAAGTTTTACCATCCTGATGCTACGTTTCATTATCCCATTTATCTCGAACCCGATGTCGAGGACTTTGTGACTAAAATTGCCGATCATAAAAAGATTGAGGTTCAAGCTTTGGTCAATGAATGGCTGAGAAATAACATGAAACTAATTCAAAGTGTTGAGTAGGTGAAAAACCCATTTTTTTCTCAAGTGGCTTGCCTGATAGTGTTCGATCGCGATCGACCGCAAAAGGAGATAGGAACTTACGCAGGGATAGTCAGCAACCGGGTTTTTCCCTTGAATACTTCGTTTCAGCTCGCAAATTAGATAAAAACCCGGTTTATTTGGCGGAGTCGATCCAAATAATGCTGATATCGAATATGTAGAGTAGATAAATGATGACTCAATCTCCTACGACAATATCCCTCGATCGCATTCTCGAACAAAATGCCGAATCTGTACTGATTTGGGCGAACAACATATTTTCAGGTCAAACCACCGAACCACAAGGGTTTAACTGGCTATTATTAGCGGATGTTGCCTCGGCTAAGGCTCGAAAAGGTCAAAATGGTTCCGGTTTGTGCGATCGCAAATGGGCAGAAGTCGCGATCGCAATTTACGATCGCAAGGCCGGTGATGCCGATCGGAAAAAACCAGGTAGTGGCGAGTCTTTTACGATTTCCTCAATGATGTTGCGGGCTGCGATGATAGAAAAACAGGAAGTAATTTCCGATCATCCTGTTCTCGATGTTAACTTAATTTTAGAATGGTTTTGGGATAACATCAAAGAGTCGCAGGAAGATGTCGAAAAAAAGGTAGCTAATTGGCAAACGCTACCTATTACAGAAATTCGCGAGTTAAGAAAACTTAAAAATCGATTGAAAGTTATTGCAGCACTTTCTGATACGGATAAATATGTTTTAGATGAAAAACTCAACACTTGGCTTTTACTGCGCGATAAACTACCCTAAAAGTGCGATCGATATTCCCATGCCCCATGCCCATATACCATTCCCCATCTAGGAGTGCTTTATGTCAGAAAAACAACCAAACGAGCCAATGAGTTTTAGCAGCTTTGCCGACTGGTGCAGGCATATTGACAGTCTTTCAGAATGGGCAAGGCACACAGTTAAAGTGTTGTTAAAAAAGGCTGGCACTGATGACCCTGAAGCAGCCCAGCAGATACTTTCAAGCATGACAGAACTGAATCTGTGCGGCAATAGAATTACCGACATCAGCTCCCTCGGCTCGCTCACCAATCTGACAACACTGAATCTCACCCTCAATAAAATTACCGATATCAGCTCCCTCGGCTCGCTCACCAATCTGACAACACTCAATCTCAACTACAATCAAATTACCGATATCAGCATCCTCGGCTCGCTCACCAATCTGACAACACTGCATCTGGGCTACAATAAAATTACCGATATCAGCTTCCTCGGCTCGCTCACCAATCTGACAAGACTGGATCTCGACAAGAATGAAATTACCGATTTCAGCTTCCTCGGCTCGCTCACCAATCTGACAGAACTCAATCTCAACTACAATCAAATTACCGATATCAGCTTCCTAGGCTCGCTCACCAATCTGACAACACTGGATCTCAACAACAATGAAATTACCGATATCAGCGCCTTGCGTAAGCTCACCAATCTGACAGAACTCAATCTCTACGAGAATAGAATTACCGATATCAGCGCCTTGCGTAAGCTCACCAATCTGACACAACTGAATATCGAGGGTAATCAAATTACCGCCGATCTGTGCGTGTTAGGCCTCCTCGCACAGAAACGTCTTACTCTCTCGACTAGACCAATTGATGGTCAAAAAGCCACAGAAGCCATCAAAGTTGTCTATGCCGCTATTGGCCTAGAAGAACCCGAAGTTATTATTTGCAGCAGTCCCCGCGACGTTTGTCCCCAAATCTTCAAAAGGCTCAAACGCGAGCATTCACAAAACTGCTCAGACGAATACAGCAATAGATTGGGGGAAAATTTAAACCAGATATGGATATCCCCTATGGAAGAATTTGCAATTTCGTGGGTGTGGGAGTATGAGCTCGATAGGATCACGATCGAGTCCGAAGCCGACAGCACACTGAATTCGGCAATGTACAAAGTGGTTGACAGCTATATGCGATCGGAACGAACGATATGGAATGTTTTTTTCAAAGATTTGTTCTACCTTAACTACCCTCAAACCTCCACGACTTTGTTTAAAGAAATCTATTTAACTGAATTGTATATATCTTCAGGCGTCAATCTTTCCCAAAAGGCACAAGAAATACATCACTACCAAAAGCTGCTTTTCGAGCATTGCGGTTGGATATTTCCCTTTGAAAAGATTTGCGCGGTGTGCGATCGCCCCCGCCACCTTCGCTTTGACAGTCAAAACCGCTTGCACGCGGAAGCAGAACCTGCGATCGAGTTTGCGGATGGATGGAATTTTTACTATTATCACGGCGTCAGATTGCCTGAAGAATACGGCAAAGTCCACCCAAATAAATGGCAATCGCAATGGCTTTTAACAGAAGAGAATGCCGAACTTCGGCGAGTGTTAATTGAAGGAATTGGTTACGATCGCATTTGTCAAGAGTTGCAAGCAAAACAAATAGATAGTTGGCAGGAATATGCACTATTACAAATAGATAACGCCGATGTCGAGCCGATTTGTTTGTTAAAAATGACTTGTCCGAGTACGGGATTCATTCACGCTTTGAGAGTTCCACCTAACCTGACATCAGCGAGGGAGGCAATTCGCTGGGTAAATTGGGATATCGATCCAGAGGAATTTTCCGTGCAAACTTGATATTAGCAAGGATTTCAGCGATCGAGAATGTCCTTGTTTTAATTTCAGAAACGAGATGACAATTCCTGGAAGAACGAGCTAGGCTAGCTGTAGACATCTATTTCGATCGGGATTTACGCACGGGTGGCCAGAAACCGGGTTTTTTCTGAGAAGACGTGTTATACCAATTTTTTATCAGGTTGCATAGAATCCGATCCCCCCTAGCCCCCCTTAATAAGGGGGGGACAAGATTCCGATCAAAGTCCCCCTTCTTAAGGGGGATTTAGGGGGATCGAGATATGTGCAACTTCACATTAAATTGGTATTATAGCACCCAAAAGCGACAAAAACCCGGTTTCTTTGGTGTTGATGCGTAATATCCTGTGCGGTAGATTAGCGATTTGTCGTCGAGGGGGCAGGTTTATGAGATTGTCGGTTTTCGGCAATTATTGTCGGTGAACCTGCCCCTACAAGACATGGCGTTTGTAATAACGGATCGGATCTATCTGAGATATTGCAGCATTCTCCATTAGCTGTAGGGGCGGGTTCGCCAGTAGGCTTAAACGTTTGCAGACAGGTTAAATAAACCCGCCCTCCCCCACGAATAATCCCCTCAAGTCAATCGGACTCGATATAACTCCTATTATTCCCAGGAATGCACAGATAAAATTTCATTCACCCTCCAAACATGGCAAAACCACTAGCAATAGAAACTCGCGGGCTGACGAAACAATTCGATCGCCATATAGCCGTCAATGACATCGATTTGCAAGTAGCAGCAGGCGAAGTATGCGGACTGATCGGCCCCAACGGTGCCGGGAAAACTACTTTGCTGCGGATGTTGGCGGCGGCCCAGGAACCGACTACAGGGGAAATTTACATCAACGGGGATAGGTTATTGCGCGATCGATCGCACCCGATTCTCAAACAGCGCATCGGCTTTCTTCCCGATGACTTTCCCCTCTACGACGACTTGACTGTTTGGGATTATTTAGACTATTTTGCCCGACTCTACAACCTCCAGCAACCGCGCCGCCGAGAGCGAATCAACTCCGTGTTAGAACTCGTGCAACTAACCAACAAGCGCAACAGCTTAATTTCCACCCTTTCGCGGGGAATGAAACAGCGCCTGAGTTTGGGGAGAACTATTATCCACGAACCGCTATTGTTGTTGTTAGACGAACCGGTTTCTGGCTTAGATCCGATCGCCCGAATGCAGTTCCGCGAAATTATCAAACTTTTGCAACAAGTGGGCATGACTGTAGTCATATCATCTCACGTCCTCAGCGACTTAGCCGAACTTTGTACCTGGGTTGGTATCATGGAACTCGGATATCTGGTCGAAAGCGCACCTTTACAAGAACTTTACAAACGCCTCAGCCGCCAGCAAATTTTGATGTCGGTTTTAGGAAATAAATTAGAAG
The DNA here is from genome assembly GCF_036700325.1 of Microcoleus sp. Z1_B2. Classification (NCBI taxonomy): domain Bacteria; kingdom Bacillati; phylum Cyanobacteriota; class Cyanophyceae; order Oscillatoriales; family Microcoleaceae; genus Microcoleus; species Microcoleus sp. Z1_B2. Next base: position 28,729 of record NZ_JAUBOQ010000005.1, on the reverse strand, counting down.
CGCTAATATCCGAGTTAAAAAACTTTCCTTGGATAGAAAATTGGGCAATAATCCCGGAAACTCAACAGGTGTGCGTTGATTTTTCAGGAAGCCCGGAAGATGCAGCCAATTTATTACGCGAACTCGTCGCCGCCAACATTCCCCTAACCGAATTCCACTGCACTCAAGAAGACTTAGAAACCATCTTCCTCAAGATGGGACACCAGCAAGCATCTTAATTTAGTCGTTTCCATAATCAAATTAATTCTTTGTGGAACGGGCATCTTTCCCGTTATTGAAAATAATTCAACAGTGAGTTATAACTGAGTTATATTCTTTACGGTTGGACCGGAATTATTTAACCGCAGAGAGCGCAGAGGACACAGAGGAAGAGAAGAGAGAGAATTACCAATTACCAATAACTAATCAACCATGACACTCAACTTACTGGACAAAGTCGGCAACTGGAATCCCCAGTTATTTCGAGAAATCAAAGGCCGCTTGAATATTGGCAATATGGCGATCGCATCTGCTTTCTCGTTAGGGCCTCAACTGCTGCTGTTCATGTATTACAGCGCCCAGTTACCCGTTGCCCTTCGTAATGTCGATCGTACTGAACCGATTTATAACAGATTTTGTGTTTTAAAGACGACCACTAACACGAAACAAGGAACACAATGTCTCACAGATGCCTTGGGTAATATAGTAATTGATTGGCCCAAGTGGTGGGTAGAAATATTTATTTGGCTGAGTATATTTAGCGTGTTAGTCCTATTAGTAGCAGGGACTTATATGCTCGTCAGTGACTTAGACAAGGAGGAACGCCTGGGTACGCTCAACTTTATTCGCCTCAGTCCCCAATCTGCCAACACCATTTTTATTGGCAAAATTCTCGGTGTCCCTATTTTAGTGTATCTAGCAGCAATTCTGGCGATACCACTACATCTATACAGTGGATTAGCTGCTCAAATACCTTTGAATGAAATTTTATGCTTCTACATGGCGATTGCAGCCAGTTGTAGTTTATTCTACAGCACTGCGATGCTATTTGGATTGACAACCAGTTGGTTGGGAGGATTTCAACCTTGGTTGGCTAGCGGTATCGCTTTGTTTGTGTTTGTAATCTCTACCATGAAGTTAACAGTAACTGCTGGGGATTTAGGAACATTTGTATCTGCCATTGGCATCCTAAGATATCTAATTGTTGGAAGAATGGATAACTATGAATTTAATTCATTAGGTGCAGACATACACCAGTTACAATGGTTTTACTTGCCCATCGGTAAAAATATTGTAAGTGGCATTATTTTGTCTCTGTCAATTTGTAGTATCGGAACCTATTGGATGTGGCAGGGATGGCAGCGCCGTTTTCCCAATCCCACTACTACAGTTTTGAGCAAGCGACAAAGTTATTTTGCTGTTATCTGCTGTCAGCCCATTATCTTAGGCTTTGCACTCCAATCTGACCCCCTAGCCTACGGTAAAACTTTTCCTTTGCTAACATTGAATTTGGTGATGTTCTTAATTGTAATAGCATCTTTAACATCTGAGAGACAATCTTTGTATGATTGGGCAAGGTATCGGCAACAAATTGTTCCCAGCGGTCACAAGTTGTGGCGACGTTACCCACTACTCGATTTGGTTTGGAGCGAAAAAAGTCCGGCTGTAGTTGCGATCGCGATTAATCTTCTCAGCTCATCCTTCATTTTACTCAGCGGACTAATTTTAATAGATCGGGGCGAGTTTGAAAAGTCTCACACAAGCATATTTTGGAATGTAATTCTCGGTATCAATCTGATCCTCATCTACGCAACCATCACCCAACTATTCCTATTTCTCAAAACCCGCAATCAGGAAATTTGGGCCGTAGGTACTATCAGCGGTGCTATCTTGTTACCACCTGTGATTTTATCTATGCTCTTGCTCACTCCAGAAAAAAATCCTGTCTTCTGGCTATCTTCAACCTTTCCGATTTTTTGGTCTTTTTCGCCTGACATAGGATCTGGAACTACGATTTTGATTTCGATACTCAGTCAGTGGACTGTGTTGCTGTTGTTGAATCTCAAATTGCGATCGCAACTGAGACTCGCAGGGGAATCAGCTTCTAAAGCACTGCTGAAAGCTTGAAAAAGCAGGGGAAACTTGAAACTCCGATTCAGGCCGGGATTTAAACCCCTGCCTGAAACCTTAAGTCGTCTTCAGACGACTGTTCAACTAACTTAGGAGCGCGAATTAAATAACTTACAATTTTAATTGTTATTGTGGGATGGGCGTCCCGCCCGTCCACTCATGACGGGCGGGACGCCCATCCCACTTTCAAGAGTGGAAGTTATTTAATTCTCATTCCTTATTATGCCAATTCCGCATTTATACTCGACTTTATATTAAGCGATAGCGGTCGCCGCTACATACAAAGCTCACCTTCGCAGGCTTTAAGATTAAAGTTGAAAAAAAAATCTGACTGTAAGCTGTTCGACATTTAAAGGACGATTGTAGGGTGCCCAGCGTACATAAGCGTTTCCCTTGTAAGCGTAAGTGTTCGCGAATGGCGCACCTTACCTGGTTCGTTAGTCGTTTAAATGCTCCACAGCTTACAGATCCAAAATTATAGAGTCAGCGTATATTACTAATGAACGCAGTACAAAATTTCATAGGTTCGCACCGCTAAAAATTTCAGCTTGCCTGTTTGGAGTTGAGCCGCGCTCCCCCGCCAGCTACACACCCAACTATAAAATACGGCTAAGCGATCTGTCTTTAGGACTGGGTTTATTTGAATCCGGGGGCGGGTTTATATATCATTTTAGCTGCCTGTAATACTTGTATGGCAAGCCCCCCCCTACAGCCGAAAATCATAAAAACTATCCTAAAAGTGCGAATTTGTGATATTTTGACTGAGAATACCACCGCCGTTAGGCAACAGAAGTATCAAATTTAGAGGGTGATTAGAGCATGGCAGAAATTAGAGGCACCGCCCAAGCAGACTTGCTAGCAGGAACTCCAGAAGATGACCTGATTTTTGGTTTGATGGGCACTGACACCATTGCCGGAAACTCTGGTAATGACAGTATTTTTGGAGGTAAGCAAAGCGATTTAATTGATGGCAATTCTGGTCAAGATTCGCTTTTTGGAGATTTAGATAACGACATTATTAACGGCGGCGAAGGTAACGATTTTTTAGTGGGCGGAAAAGGCAGCGATTCCATATCGGGCAACTCCGGCAATGATGTTTTGTCGGGCGATCGAGATACTGATATCCTGATAGGCGGAGACGGGGCAGACCTATTTGTTTTGAGGCGCTACGCTGAGGCTGACCCTTTCCGTACCAGTGGCGGTGTTAGTTTGGCAACTGCTGACCTGATCGCCGATTTTACACCCGGTACAGATTTAATCGGTTTGGGGGAAGGTCTCAGTTTTAGCGACTTAAATATTTTGGAAGCTGGAAACAATACTGTTATTCAAGACCGGGTAACAGGAGAATTTCTCGCTACTCTCCAAGGAGTGAGACAAAGTGCGATTAACCAGGCAAGTTTCACTAATAATATTAGCAGCGTTGTTCCCAATCCCCCGCCTCCAGCGCGGACAACGGCTTATGCTTTAACTCCTGCTAATCGGATTGTCGGTTTTAGTCTTTCCAATCCCGGAAGTGTCCTCACAGATTTGCCCGTAACTGGATTGCCAGCGGGAGAAAGTTTGCTGGGAATTGATTATCGGCCGGCTAATGGTGTGCTTTACGGTGTGGGTTCTAGCAATCGCTTGTATACTATCAATCCGATGACTGGGGAAGCAAGTCCAGTCGGTAACGGGCAGTTTGCTGTTCCTTTAACTCCGGGGGCTGCAGGTTTTGATTTCAATCCGACAGTCGATCGAATTCGCTTTGTCAATGAAGGCGATCAAAACGCCCGCCTCAACCCGGATAACGGGGCACTTGTGGATTTTGACACGGTGGCGGGGGGAATTCAACTCGACGGGAATTTGGCTTATGTTGCGGGCGATCGCAATTTTGGGTCAAATCCGGCGGCAGCAGGGGCTGCGTATGTGAATAACTTTGCCGGGGGAACTTCGACAACCCTGTTTGTAATTGACAGCGATTTGGATGTTTTGGTGCGACAAGATCCGCCGAATAATGGAGGGTTGAATACGATCGGATCTTTGGGAGTTGATGCGAATAGCGTTCTCGGCTTTGATATCAGGAGTATTGGCGGCCGCGAGGTGGCTGTGGCGGCGCTGGAAGTCGGTGGCATTTCCGGCTTGTACAATATCAATTTAAGCAGCGGTCAAGCTTCCTTTGTCGGTCAAATTGCCGACGGAAGACAGATTAACGGTTTGGCTTTGCCTTTGCCTACAGCTTACGCCTTAACTGTCAGAAATGGCGCTGAAACAATTGTCGGTTTTAACGAAGCGGCACCGCGGGCGATTCTCAGTGACGTGTCAGTTACAGGGTTGCAGCCCGGAGAAAGTTTGCTGGGAATTGATTTTCGCCCCGCTAACGGTGTGCTATACGGTGTGGGTTCTAGCAATCGCTTGTACGCGATTAATCCAGTTACTGGGCAAGCCAGTGCCGTCGGTAGCGGGCAGTTTGCTGTTCCCCTAACTCCGGGGGCTGCGGGTTTTGATTTCAATCCGACAGTCGATCGAATTCGCTTTGTCAATCAAGCCGGTCAAAACGCCCGCCTCAACCCGGATACGGGGGCAATTGTCGATGTTGACACGCTGACGGGGGGAGTTCAACTCGACGGGAATTTGGCTTATGCTGCGGGCGATCGCAATTTTGGCAATCCCGGCGCGGCGGCGGCTGCTGCGTATGTGAATAACTTTGCAGGGGCAGCTTCGACGACACTGTTTGCAATTGACACCAATTTAGACATTTTGGTGCGGCAAGATCCGCCGAATAATGGGGTGTTGAATACGATCGGATCTTTGGGAATTGATGCTGGTACTGTTCTCGGCTTTGATATCAGGAGTGTTGACGGTAACGAGACGGCTTTGGCTGCGATCGATGTTGGCGGAGTTTCCAGTCTATACAATATCAATTTGACGACTGGTCAAGCTTCGATTGTCGGTCAAATTGGTGACGGGCAAGGGATTAAAGGCTTAGCACTAACTTTGATTTAAATGGTGCAGTCCGACAGTCCCGCAGTCCAACAGTCCGACAGGGGTTGAAACCCCTGTCTCATAGCGAAAGTCCTCTAAAGAGGACTAAAAATTAGCAACTAAAAATTAGAATTTGAGTCGGTTTTTAACCGACTTTTGCTATTAGCCAGGGAATTCATTCCCTGGCGGGTTTCGGGAGAATGGAACAGCCTTTTTTCTTCAGGAAAGTTGGAAGGTATCGAGAATGTACCTCACACGCACGCAATCCGCTATCAAATAAATTCATCGTTAATTTGATAATAATATCAAGTCGGGTCGATCCATTATAATATAATGCCATATCTTGTAGGGGCGGGTTCACCAGTATTCTCTCCCTCAAAACCAACAAATTCATCAACCCGCCCCCGCCCATAGCAACACTAATCGATCGGACACAACATAAAATGTTATCTCAAGTTTTTTACTTGCTACGTTCCCGCAGTGACGGCAAATATCTGTCCGCGAATCCCAATCCAGATGCGGCAGTGAGTTACCTGCTGATGTTTCGCGAAGACTATGACGCTTTGAGCTATCTCAATGCCCACGCTGCTGATGTTGCCGATCGATTCGGAGTAGAATCGATTTCCGGTTCTCAGGTAAAAAAGCTACTCGAACGTTGGGGCTTTAACGGCGTGGGGGTTGTTCAAGACCCGCTGTTACCGAATATTGAGTTTTTATTGACAAATAATTGACAATTGACAAGATTTGCGCTTCACCCGGTTTCTGGAAGAAATCGGGTTTTTTTGTCAAGTTTTGAGCCGATCGCCCGATCGAGTTTGTACAGTTCTGTGCCCCATATCTAGTGCAAATTGTCAAATATATTAACCTTTTACCCTAAATCTGAATCCTGTTGTATATTCGTAGTCTGTTGATTTATTCCGACACGTCAGTACACAACCTATGGTTAGAGAATTAGAGCGATCGAGTGCCAACGAGAAACGCAACCTGTCCGATTTCCCCGAAACAGCACCCGCCGCCAATCCCGTATTTTTTAGGACTTACAGCCGCCGTACCGAGACGGGAAGGGAGACTTGGGCCGAAGTGTGCGATCGAACAGTCAAAGGGCTGCAAAAGCTGGGAAACCTCACCCCCGAAGAAACACAACTCCTGCACCGGATGCAAAACGAGCTCAAAACCCTCGCTTCAGGCCGCTGGCTGTGGGTAGGTGGCAGCAAATGGATCGAGCAACCAGAGAATTTTTCCGGCGCATATAATTGCTCCTCAACAAATATTCTCGACTGGCGTTCCTTTGGTTTGTTAATGGATTTGGCAATGATGGGCTGCGGCACTGGGGCAGTATTGGAACCACAATATATCAACCAACTGCCACCTATCCGCAACCGTTTAACCCTAACCATGCAAGGCGAAATCGGCTCCACACCCGCCCAGTCGCGCCGTCAAGAAACAGAAGTAAAAATAGCAGAAAAAACCGCAACTATTTATGTCGGAGATTCTCGCCAAGGTTGGGTAAGCTCCTATCAAAGTTTGCTGGAATTATCCACAGATGAAAGATTTGCCGGAGAAGTTCAAGTTTTCATCGATTTGAGCGACGTTCGCCCGGTGGGAGAACCTTTAAAAGGTTTTGGCGGAGTAGCAAATCCGGTGAAATTGCCCGACCTTTATCAGCGCTGCGCGGCAATTTTGAATAAAGCTTTAGGGCGGCAGTTAAATTCAGTTGAATGCTGCGTGTTGATTGATGAAGCGGCGGTCACGATCGTCGCCGGCAACATTAGGCGCAGCGCGGGGATTCGTCAATTTGATTCGAGTGATGAACTGGGCGCAAATGCTAAAAATAATTTGTGGCAGCAAGATGAAAATGGCAACTGGAAAATCGACCCCGATCGAGATGCTTTGAGAATGGCAAATCACTCTCGCGTTTTTCATCATAAACCGACGCGGGAAGAGTGTATTGATGCCGTTCGCCAACAGTATTATTCTGGTGAAGGTGCAATTCAATGGGCTGGTGAAGCTGTAGCTAGAGCTAACGTTGATTTACTTTCAACACCGAGTCTTAAACTTGAGTTTTTGAAAGCTTACGACGAAGGAAAAGCTAAACAGTGGTTCCAGGAACGCTATCCTGACATGACTGCGGAAGAATTAGAACACCGGTCAGTTCGTTTGGGCTTAAACCCGTGTGGTAAGTAATTTTGCCTCACGTTAAAAACCTCGCAAATACGGGGAAAGCTGAAATGCTAATCCCGTGGTAATCAGAAGAACTAAAAAGCTTTTGACACCGTACAGCGTAGAGAGTGAAGCTAGATTACAATGAAAAAAGCAATCTAGAATATAATCTCTCCAAGAGTGTGGGGGCGCGTATGACAAGCACCTTTTATGGCTACTCAGGTTTCTACGGTGAGCATTGTTTAAGGTCAAGTCTTGAGTACATTTACGCGAAATACCTGGACTACATGGAAATTGGCTGGACATACGAAGATAAAACCTATCTACTCTCGAATGAAGTTCGGTACAAACCAGACTTCCTTCTAGAAAATGGTGAGTATGTCGAAATTAAAGGCGTTTTTAATTATCAAAGCGACTTGCCAAAAATTCAGCGATTTGAGTCTGAGTACAATGTAAAAGTTACTATTTTTCAAGAAAAAGATCTAAGACAACTCATTAAGGATACTCCTTTTGTATTTGAGCATTTGAAACAGGAATGGAAATCTCATGCTAAGGTAAGAGGCATGGATAATTTCGGAAAGAGAAACCCTATGTATGGCGTTACTCAATCTGAAACCACCAAAGCCAAAATCAAAGCTAAGGCGAAGGCAAGATTTGCAGATCCTAGTTTCAAGGAAAAGTTTGTCAATAGTGCCAAGCGAAAAGCATACCATGAGTCACGCAAGGGCAAGAAAACAGGTGCATTAGTACCTAGATTTATTCTTACTTGCGAATTTTGTCAGAACAGTTTTGAAGTTATACAACACAAAGTATCGAAGCGTCGTTTTTGCTCCAAAAATTGCTCTGTTCAGGCACAGCATGGAAAAACTTCAACAACTAATTCTGATATTCAAACATTAGCTCATGCTTTTGCCTTGGATAATTATGAGACACTCTTATCTGTAAAGTTGAATAACCTAAAAGAGCTTTTTCAAGCTTTACAGGACTCAATACAAAAAGAAAATAACATTCTGGATATCCGAACAATATGTCAGATTGTTACAGGTAAACCATGTAGCAGAAAGGAACTCCTCTATTATTTGAGGGAATACGCGCAAAAGGTACGCGGAGCTACTGCGAAAAATAAAGCAGTAGAACTAGAGGATAAAAAGCCTTTAGGATAACAAAAATGGAAATTATCGGTTCTAACTTTCACTGTAATTTGGCGGAGGTTCACCTCAATCAAATTGACCCTTACAACTTCAAAGAACAGGAGGAAGCTTTCAAGGCTGCGGCTCTATCTGTGGCGGTACTTCTCAATCACAAATTTCTTGAACCCCGCTATCAATACAGCCGCGAACTCGACCCGATTGTCGGCGTCTCTTTCACGGGATTGTTCGATTTCTTCGTTCACGCTTTTGGCGTTGAGTGGCTGCGCTGGTGGGTGGAAGGTCGCCCGCAAACTCCGCAAGGAATCGCTTTTAAACAGCGGGAAGAAGAGTATTTGAGTGGTTGGCGCGAGATTGTGAATCGGGTAGTATGGGATTATTGCGATCGCCATTCCTTAAAACGCCCAAATCGCTGCACAACGGTTCAACCATCGGGTACTAAATCTCTGCTGACAGGTGCTTCTCCCGGCTGGCATCCGCCGAAAGCCCAGCGTTTCATTCGCCGAATCACTTTCGGCAAAAACGACCCCGTAGCCCTCGCCTGCATCGACTACGGATACAACGTGATTCCGTCTCAATCTGACAAAGATGAAAACGGCAATTTGCTGAACAATCCCTTCGATGAACGCTGTACAGAATGGCTGGTAGAAATACCTGTTGCGGTAAGTTGGGCTGACTTGCCCGGTGCTGATGAAATTGACATTAACAAATTCTCAGCGGCGGCACAAATGGACTTTTATATGCAAGTGCAAAAGTTCTATGTCAGACATAACACTTCTGCCACGATTGAACTGCGCGAAAATGAAGTGGAAAGTTTGGGGACTCGGATTTATGAAGCGATTCGCGATGATGAAGGCTACATTTCCGCAGCGCTTTTAGCTCGGTTTGATGCTCTTGAAACTTTCCCGCGTCTGCCCTTTGAACCGATAAGCAAGGAAACTTACACCAAGATGGTGGAAGAGACTTTAGCGCGTCGCCAAATAGATGTTTTTCATGCGGCACTAAGTCGTTATGACTTAGGTGAAATGATGGATTCGGGGCCGGCGGGCTGCGATTCCGATAAGTGTTTGATGCCGGAGACTAAGGCTATGTAATAGCCAATAGCCAAATCCCCGACTTCTGAAATTACTTCGATATTTCACGAAAATAACCAGAAGAAGTCGGGGATTTTATTTCTCAACCCTTCACATAATAATCCCGCGTTCCCTTCGCATTCATCGCTTCTCCGAGTCGATTTAACCCGTACACGTAAGCAGCAGTTCTCATGGAAACTGACAATTCCTGAGATTTTTTCCAAATTGCCTCAGTTTCTTCGACCATTTTATGCTTCAACCGCTGGTTGACTTCCTCCAGCGTCCAATAAAGTCCGCTGCGGTTTTGCACCCACTCAAAATAACTAACCGTTACGCCTCCGGCATTGACTAAAATATCAGGAATTACCTGAATTCCCCTCGATTCTAAAATTAAATCAGCAGCAGAATCAATCGGCCCGTTAGCTACTTCAAAAATAAACTTAGCCTTAATATCATTAACATTGGCTTCTGTTATTTGATTCTCCAAAGCTGCTGGAACCAGCACGTCTACATCTAATGCTAAAAGCTGTTCATTTGTCAAGATTTCGTGTTCGATAATATTGCAAACCGAACCTTCGCAGTAAAGAGCTTTGATACCTTTGTTAGAATCTTTAAAACCTCGAATACTGGGGATGTCCAGCCCTTGTTTAGCATAAATTCCCCCTTGGGAATCGCTGACAGCAACAACTTTGTAACCTGCTTTCCAGAGCAGTTCTGCTATTTCTGCACCGGCATTACCAAAACCTTGTACTGCTACAGTTGTATCTTGAGGATTTAGCTCAAATTTGGGTAAAATAGTTTGTACTACAAAAAAAGCACCCATTGCTGTGGCCGTATCTCTGCCCAAACTGCCGCCGATTGTCACTGGTTTTCCAGTCACAACCGCTGGAGAAAGCTGTCGCTTAATAATGTTGTACTGATCCATCATCCAACCCATAATCATGGGATTGGTGTAGACATCCGGCGCGGGAATATCGACATCGGGGCCGATGAAATCTGCGATCGCATCGACATAGCCCCGGCTCAAACGTTCCAATTCCAGTTTGGACAATTCCTTGGGATTGAGAGTAATTCCGCCCTTGGCTCCTCCAAATGGCAAGTTCAAAACTGCACATTTAAACGTCATCCAAAATGCTAAGGATTGCACTTCATCAAGGGTTACTCCCGGATGATAGCGCACTCCTCCTTTAGACGGGCCTCTGGTATTGTCGTAGCGCACTCGATAACCTTGGAAAATTCGCAGGGAACCGTCGTCCATCCGCACGGGAATCGATACCACTAAACTGGATTTGGGGTGTTTCAGCCTTTCGATCGTATCCTCGGAAAGGGACACATATTTTAAGGCTCGTTCTAATCGGCGGCTGGCATCGGCAAATAATGATTCAGACATAATTGGAAGGAAGAAGGAAAGCACGACACGGATTTTGACACGGATACACGGATACACGGATTAATTATTTAGTGTCCGTCAGATTTTGAAGTCAGAGGGAAGAAGCAAGAATAGCTGACATCTTAATTTTAAGTGTCTCTGCTGATCTACTGGTTTTCCTATACATTTTAATTTAATCACAATCCAGGTTGAATTCTGTCAACTGTCAATGGTTAACTGTTTACAAACTGCCTTGTGTCGATCGACTTTTCGAGCAGTGCCAAGCAGCTATTAAGCAGATACACTTACAATAGAGGGTGATATTTAAGCTCAAGCCACAATTTGAGTTCGATCGCTCAAATCAGTGCCAGCCATCAGGGGAATTAAATTCTGAAATATATCGAGGCTTTAGCTGACGTTAGAAACTGAATTATTATTATTATGCTTGGACTCCTAGCCGCACTCTCTGCGTCTGCGGCAGGGGGTATGAGAATTGCCATGCCCCTGCTGTTAATTGGTTTGTTGCGGATTGACAAACTTTGGTCGGAAATACCTCTATTGTCTGGGCTTCACCCCCAGGTGGTGATAGCAATTTTAGTGAGTTGGTCGCTGTTAGAGTTATTTGCTTCTAAAACCTTTGTAGGACAGCGGGTACTGCAAATTGTGCAAATTATTTTCAGCCCTATTGTAGGAGCAATTATGGGAATTGCGATCGCTCAAGTAAGTTCGATCGAGGAAATTATTGCTCACCCTTGGATGCTGTGGATAATTGGTATTGTCGGAGGTTTGTTGGCTTTAGTGCTGCAACTGGTACAAGCAGGATGGTTTTATCGGCTGCGGGGTTTGCCGATTTGGGTGATTTTCCTCCAAGATGTTCTGTGCATTTCCTTGGTTTTGTTTGCCTTTGACGCACCGCGGCAGGGAGGGTTAGTGGCGATGATGCTGCTGTGGCTGGCAATTCGCAGTTCAAAAGAGTGGTATCGATGGTATAAAAGTCAGGGAATACCGGGCGACAGGGGAAATCCCCGCCGCCGCAAGCGCGATCCTGATTAATTAGTGATTAGTTATTGGTGATTAGTTATTGGTGATTAGTCATATCGTTTACGGTTGTTTCGGAATGATTTAACCGCAGAGGGCGCAGAGGGCGCAGAGGAAGAGAAGAGAGAGATGAATAATTCCGATACCAACGGATTTTATATCATTAGTCCTTTTTAACAACAGTGAACAGTCAACAGTCAACTGTCAACTGTCAACTGTCAATTTAAAGCAATCCGATCGAGTGTAGCGGGCCCTGACCCGTAATTAACTCTAGCAATAGTGCCACAAAACCAATCATCGCCACACGACCGTTCCAGACTTCCGCCCCCGTGGTCAAGCCCCACTCCCACTGCTCTTGAGGGTACATTTTCACTTTTTTGGAAGGGCGTATAACATCGGAGAATTTAACGCTGGGAGATTCGATCGACTCGATGACTAAATCAGCCAAGGCTTCAATAAACACCGGATGAGTATTCAGTGCGGGCACTCGGTAGAAATTTTTAATCCCCGATTCTTCTGCTAATTCTCGATACTCCATGTCAATTTCTTGAAGAGTCTCGATGTGTTCGGAAACGAAACTAATCGGAACTACCAACAAATCTTGGACTCCATTTTCTGCCAATTCGGTAATGGCGTCTTCGGTGTAAGGCTTGAGCCATTCCACCGGGCCAACCCGACTTTGATAAGCTAGAGTGTGTTCGTTCGATCGATCCAAATGTTCCATAATCAGACGAGTGCAATCTTCAATCTCGCGCTGATAGGGGTCTCCAGCCTCTTCTACGTAGCTGAGGGGGACGCCGTGGGCGCTGAAAAAGATGTGAACTCGATCGGGATCGGGATTGTGGTCTAGTTGTTGGGCTATCAATTCCGACATTGCCTGAATGTAACCAGGCCGCTGATACCAAGAAGGAATCGCGGTATATTGTATATCCTTGAGGGCTGGATCTTTGCCCCACATTTCTTCTAGCTGCCGGAAGCTAGAACCGCTGGTGCTGATGGAAAATTGAGGATACAGCGGCAAGATTGTCAAATGTTCGATGCGATCGCGCTTAATTTTGGCGAGTGCCTCTTCGGTAAAAGGATGCCAGTAGCGCATCCCCACGTATACTCGAGCATCTTGTCCCTTTTCTTGCAAGAGTTCTTGCAGGGAAGCGGCTTGTTCCTCGGTAATTCGCCGCAAAGGAGAGCCGCCACCGATTTGGCGGTAGTTTTCCTGGGATTTTTGAAAGCGCAGGGTCGAAATCAACCAGGCGAGCGGTTTTTGCATCCACGGAAACGGAATGCGAATGATTTCCGGGTCAGCAAACAAGTTGAACAGGAAAGGACGGACATCCTCGATTTGATCTGGCCCGCCCAAGTTTAATAGCAATACTCCCACACGACCCATAGCGGTTACAGCTCTCCCATCGTCTCAGTTCTGTTACTTATCTTTATGATATAACTTAATAATATCTTAAGTCGATAGCAAGGTATACATAATTTTGACTATAGCAACAATTTTTAGAGATTTAAGTTATCGGTATCAGTGTCTCTAGGATTGCGATCGCACCTCTGGCTGCTTTGAGCGTAGGCGGCAATGCTCGTTTGGGTCACAACGGCCAAGGAAAAATGTACCATCAGCCAATTATTATTTAGAAGCTTTTGCCGACTGTCAGTTTGACAGGAGTACACAGCAGCGTTGCGATGCACGAAATGCAACTGGCGCAATTGCGACAATCTTTCAGGAAGTATACCGCGCGGTCAAGTCCGGTGGTCTATTCATTTGGGTAGATTTTCCTCTGCATACAAATCCGGTATTTAGGTCAGGGTTGGCTGTATTTTTGTGGTTGTTTGAGACTGAAACTGACTTGGGGAGTTTGTTGGCAGAGGTGGGATGGCGATCGTACAATTCCGAAGGAACTCCACAACCAAAACTTTATGCTGACGGCAGCATTCAAGTAATCCAAGTTCAAAAGTCAGTTGACAGTTGTCAGTTGACAGTTGACAGTTGTCATTAGCGCGCGGGGAAGAAACCGGGTTTCTACGAATTTTGGGTTGAGTGACGATAAATATCGGGAGAAACCCGGTTTCTGAGGTCGGCGCGCGCATCTTACTATACTTGTCAACTAATGACTAATGACTAATGACTAATGACTAATGACTAAACAAACTTTTTCGCTTCTGCCAAAGCCGCCTCAAACTTGAGCAATACATCCTTTTCTGTGTGAATAGCTTTCTCTTGTTCCAGCAGCGGGCGGCCAAAGCGAAAAATGCCGTCCTGTTCTACGTGGTCTACATAAGGCAGCGTTTCTGGATGCGGCAAAAATTTTCTGCCGATTGGGTACGGCGTGTGGAAAGAAAAACTAAAATCGGGAAACTTGTCGCTTTTGATTTCGAGATAGTAAAGCGAGTAATAATCTTTGATGTCGGAGTACACGCATTCGCGACACTTATTTACCAATTTGCGGTTCTGATAGAAAAAGTCCCACTTATCCCAATAGTAGCCATCTTTCATCATTTCCTGGTGGTCGTCGCACAGTTCGAGATATAATTTGTCAGAATCCGCCGGACGGTAGAAGTAAAGCATGGCGTAGGGCATTTCAATCAGTAACTTGACTGCTTGATTTTTTCGCTGATACCATTCCTGCTGGTGAGTCTCGTAGACTTCCTTATATTTATTAATTGCTTTAAAGCTGTTGAGCTGATTTTCTTTGGCCCAGCGCGACGCCCAAACTGTCCAGTAAGCTAGCTGGAAGGTTGCTGAAATTTCCGCCGAACCTTGTTCTTTCCAGTCGGCAATGATTTTTTCCCACTCGGAACTAAAAGCTACTCGTGATTGTTCGTTTTCTTCAGGCTTTTCTGTATTGATTGGGGTGGGTATTTCGCGATTATTTTTAATCAGCCCTTTGGGCTCTTTGCGCCAATTATTAATATCGGTTGGCGTTAGACTTAAGATGAATCTTCGGTCGTGAACGGGATATTCTAGATGGATTCCTGATTTGCGGAAAGAGCGGTATTCTAAAATAGGAAGTTTGTCTTGTTCAATCCACTGCTGGCGTTCTGCTGGCGAACACTTGAGTATTTTTTCTAATTCTACCGGATCGACCGCTAATTCACTTTTGAATGTCTCCCAAAATCTTTCTTGTTCGGCGGGATTTGCTTCCAGCAGGGATACAATTCGGTTGACGAGATGATCTGTTTGGTCTTGGCAATTTTCGGGAAGTCCTAAGAAGTCGAGGAGTTTGGTCTTGAGTATTCGTCTGGCAGAGATTAGCTCGGCTAACATGAGAAGCTCCAGTAGAGTCATGACTTGCGCCCTTGAACTGGCAAGATTTTTGCAAGTCTTATATATCTTAATAGATTCTTCTGGGTTGTCGGCAATTGAAATGTCCGCGCGAGCGAAGCTACCCCATTGCGCCTGCGGGCCCGTTGCGGTAGGGAATCGCCCAACCTCGGCCCCCTCCCTAAGCCCAAATACTCAAAACAAGGGCAAAAGACCGATCGACCTTTTGGCTAAATTGGCTAAAATCGATAATTGCGATCGCGCACCCACAAACTCACAGGCACAGCATGGCCTGTTTTGTCAACCTTTACTTCTACCAAAAATGATTGTCGCTGCTTCCTTTGAGCTTCGCTAATCTCCTGATTGACTTTTTCCCTTTCATCCTCTGGCATATAATAAGTTTCTAAGCCGTATTCCATCTGCCAACCGTTATATTTGCCCTTAATTGCGATTTGGTTGGCGGGCAAATTAACGGGATTTTCCAGACTGACGCGGACGGGTTTCCAAGCTTGGGGGCGGCCGGGATTAGTCGCGGCTTTTGGCGCTTCTAAGATTACATAAAAACTGGTTTGTGGTTTGAGATTGTGCGTATTTTTTGGACAAACAATTCCGGGCGGACAAGGTTTTTTTTCGGTAGGTAAATCTTTCCAGTCGGGGAGTTTTTGGAGATTTGTGAGATCGGAAATATCATATCTCAAAACTTGGTAATATCCGCGCAAAAAGTCGTAAGGGTCTACTGGTGCTGTTTGCAGGACAACTGTTTTGCCAGTAATAAAAGTGTAAACTGCGGTCGCGGGTACGGCGGCAATTAGTCCGATTTGCAAGAGTAAAGGAACCCACAGCCTCCACGCAGGAAGGCGTTTTGCTTCCGGGGGAAGCTGAAACACATTTGTTGTATCTGGATTGTTAACTAATAAGTCCATGTTGTTTGTGTTCATGTTATGTATGGGTTCTATTGTTTACCGTTGTTTCGGAAGGATTAAACCACAGAGACCGCAGAGGGCGCTGAGTGAGAGAAGAGAGAGATGAATAATTTCTATTCATCGGGGATTTTTGCGAAGTGGCGCTCGAACCACAAACCAGCAGCTATTACGCCTATTCCGCACAAAACAAATACAAAAGATTTGAGCAACAATCCTGTGTTATATTCAAAGACTCGGCTGATAATTTGCAGGGTGATTAATACCATGCCTCCCCAAAAAGTCCGGCGGTTTCCTAATGCTAAACCTTCTCGGATTAAGCCGACAGCGAGCAAAAATGATAAAACATTGAACAGAAAAGTTGCTAATTGAGGAAGGGGAGTAAAATTGAGGTGAATAAGCGGTATTAAGGCGCTGGCGAGGATTAAAATGCCGATCGCACTTGTAGTCAAATCCACTGCTTTTTGTCTTGGTCGCCGCAGTTCCAAACGTCCCAAGCGCAGCCACTCAAACACCGTGAAACCGCCCAAAACAGCCACATTTGCCAGCAAAACCCAATCCGACTCCGTTGGCGCAGGATTCGGCAAATCTTGCCAAAACCAGTGGAAAGAAAGAACATAAAACACACCGGCGAGAAACAGCAGGGCTAAACTGCGGGCGGTAGGTTGAAACAGCTTGCTGCGTACCTTGGGCCAGATTGCATCGTCGTATCCCCACAGCAAAGCGGGCGGTAGGGCACAAAAAATTGCAGCAGCCCAGGTTTGATTTAACCCTTGGACGATAGAAACTTGTAGGGAAAAAATTATCGCGATCGCACTTATGGCAAAAATAGCACGCGATCGACACCAATAAGCCAGCGGCACAAACATTATACTCGCTGCGATCGGCATTTGCCGCACCAAAAGTTCCAGCCAAGAAAACTCGACTTTGGAAGACCAATCTAACCCGGCAACCCAATAGCCTAAACCGACTAAAAGTGCGGACAAAACGCCCAAGGAAGTCAACCGCAAACTGTAAGCCATTCCGAGCACGCCGATTCCCCAAGCAAGGAAAAGTCCGTAGGAAGAACCGCCAATGTGGAACATTTGCGCCATCAATGCCATATTTGCTCCTAAAATCAGAGCTCCTAATAGCAACAATCCTTCACCTAGGAGTTTGTTTCGCCCTTTTGTTGCGGGCATATTGGGATTGGAGTTTTGACTTCGGGATGGGGGAATTCGCCACAGATAGAAACCTGCTGCATTGACTGCTACGAAAAGACTTAGCAGCAGTGCAACTCTCACTTCGCGCGACCAAACTTGCCAGTTTGCGGCTACAAAGGTGATGACTCCTATACCGAGGAGAATGCCGCCGAGACTCATCAGAATGCTGAGGAATCGGTTGCGGGAGGCGGTTTCGAGTGTGTTGAATTGGTAGCGTTCGGAAAGTTGTTGGTAGAATGAAGTCTCGATGAGTCCTTCTGCTTGCCAGAGTTTGGCTTGTTCTCGCAACTCGCGCCGAAATTTATCTGAAATCATTGTTAATATTCCAGAGGATTTGAACTGTGATAGTTTTTAATATTTGACATACTCCCCGCGCTGAAGCAACGGGGATTCTTCACGCTTCATTGACTGACGCTACCGAGGTAGTCTTACTCTGTCTCGACGTGCGTTTAGAGTCGTGGCAATGCCCTATCCCGACTTTTTCTATATTTACTGAGGCGTTTTCATCTCGGTCGTGTTCGCTACCACAGCCTAAGCAAAGTATCGAACGAACAGACAAATCAACTTTGCCCCACTTGAACCCACAATCAGAACAGCTTTGGCTTGTTGGCTCCCATCGACTGATAACTACAAACTTTCTCCCATACTTCTGAGACTTTGCTTCAACCAAGACTCTGAACTCTCTCCAACCTTGTTGACTAATCACCCTAGACAGCTTACGGTTTTTAACCATCCCTGACACGTTTAAATCTTCCAAAACGATAGTTTGGTTTTCACTAACGATTTTGGTGGACAATTTGTGCAAGAAGTCCTTACGGGTATCAGCAATTTGGTTGTGTAGCGTAGCCATCTGAATCCTGGTTCGGTTTCGTCGTTTTGAGTCTTTTTGTTGACGGGCTAACTTCTTTTGCAGCTTACGCACCCTACGGTCTAAGGCTTTGTAGGAAGGACTCACCGCTTTCTCGCCATTGCTCATCACGGCAAAAGTTTTAATCCCTAAATCAATTCCAACGCTTTGGTTTTTGGCGCAAACTTGAATAGGTTCTACTTCTACAACAAAGCTTAGGAAGTAGCGATTAGCACAATCCTTGATAATTGTGACCGAACTAGGTTCATACGGCAATTCTCTAGACCAGATTGGCTTAACAAGACCAATTTTTGCTAGATATACTCCATCCCCTTTAATAGAGAATCCCCCACGGGTAAGCCTTGCTGACTGGCTATTAGTTCGTTTTTTGAACTTGGGATAACCAATTTTCTTCCCTTTCCTCTTGCCTTTGCAGGAATCGAAAAAGTTCTGAAAAGCTATCTCTAAGTCGGCTACAGACTGCTGTAATGGAATGTTTGAAACTTCACTTAACCACGCCCTTTCTTCAGTCTTTTTTGCCTGAGTGATAACAATCTTTTGGAGTTCAGCGGATTTAGGCTTCTTTTCGGATTGCTTGCAGATAGCCAAAGCATCGTTATACACAACACGGACGCAACCAAACAACCGAGCTAAACTCTGTTGTTGCTGGTTTGTTGGGTAGAATCTGTACTGATACCTTGCTTTCATTATTCAATCCTCCTGCTATCATTGTATATCATATAGATACACAATAGCCATGAAAAAGAGCATATTTTTTCGACTGACTGACGAGGAGTTTGCGGAAATCGAAAATTACTGCAAGCAAACCAAACGAACAAAGTCTGATGTATTGAGAGAGTTAATTAGAAGCCTGAAAACGAAGAAAAAGCCGTCGAGCGAAGGACGGGGCTTGTGTCCCATTAGTTTTGGTCATTTGTGGCTCGATTGTCGATGGAGGCTGGGACACCTGCTGAACTTGCACAGCAGATTTGATTGATATCCTTCGGCTGTTGAAACCGTTTCTAGATAAACAAACTCCCAGCAGAAAGGAACGAATAAATTAAGGAATGTAATATTATGGTACAAGCTCACTCTAAAAAATTAACTTTTGACGAGTACCTTAATTACTCACATGATACGGGTCAACGCTATGAGTTAATTGATGGGGAGTTAATAGCTTTGCCACCAGAATCTGAACCTAATAATTTCATTGCTAATTATCTATTTTTCTATCTTGCTAGCAGCGGGCTAGTGCCACTCAGACTGATTAAAACGCATAATTGCGAGGTTCAAGTTGCCGTTTTGCGTTGGCGAAGCCCTCGAAGAGGATCGGGAGATGCCGCCAACCGCTACCCCGATTTGATAATTCTGGAACCTGAACATATTCCGCTGACAGCAATCAGGCTAACTATCACTTTCGATATGCTGCCTCCTCGGTTTGTTGTGGAGGTAGTGAGTCCGGGTAGAGTGGGCAGCGATCGGGATTACGATCCTCTTCGAGGGCTTCGCCAACGCAAACGAGCTCAGTACGCAGCGCGGGGCATCGCAGAGTATTGGGTTATCGATCCAATTGAAGAAGTAGTGACAGTTTTGCGGCTTGAGGATGGGCAATATGTTGAGGTTGGGGTGTTTCGGGATGGAGAGGCGATCGTATCTCCGATGTTTCCACAGCTAAGTTTGACGGTTCAACAGATTTTGAGTGGAGAGGTTTAATGGCGGATCAATAGCTAATTGGTTAGCATTCATCTAACCACCTACCGATTAGTGAAAATCTCCACCCTCAACCTGATTGAGGCCATGTTTCAATCCCTGATAGGGATTTAGGTTGATTGCAACCTGTAAGTTTCGCTAACAGTCACACCCTTTTTAGATAGTGACGTGAGAATATCACCAACCTTACTTTGCTAAATAAATCTAGGCGGGGAAAATTCTATTTCCCAGCCTACCTAAAGGCTGCAACCCTTACACATCAGAAAACGCCCATATCCTGAGCCAACATTTGGAGAAGGGGCAGATCTCGCTCGATTGCAGATTCAATTTTATTACGTTATAATCTAAGAGTCAGCCAACCACTTGTAAAAATATAGCTTTTGCTGTTTTCTACAAAGTAAGAACGGCTGTATCAAACCAGCAATTATACTCTCTCAAAATACAAGAATAAGCTTAGCCGGCGTTCCTCAAGGAGCGCCTTTTTTTTTTGCTTGTTTCCAAACGAAAGGAGAGTGTGTTGCACAATCAAACTAGAAGAATTAAACCATGAACAAAAGTCTGTACTTAATCTCTACTATTACTCTAACTGCTGCGTTGAACTTCTTGCCCGCTTCTTCAAGCAGTATTCAGCTAGAAAAGGCAGCACTGAGTATAACTCTAGTTGAATATGTGAAAAAACTCCTAGATAAAGAGGATTAATCGTAGATAGGCGAGGGATTCCCATCTACAGCTTACAATGTTGTAACTTCATTAGGATTCGCTCATTTCCTGATTTAGAGCCTCAAATAAAGATAGGCGGGGATAGTCACATTTCCCCGCCTAAGCCCTGTAAACCTTACCGATACATCGAAAAAAAAAAGATACTAATCATTTAATTTTGGACTATCATCGTTTTCTTTTGTACTCTGAAGAAGTAGTGTTGTATTGACAATCATTAGAATACTTATGGTATTCATATTGATTAAAAATTGTGGGGGTATGATTCGACTTGGTAAATAAAGAAATATAAAATAAGTTATTGCAAAGTAAGTAAAAAAAACAAAAATATGTTTTATACTATACCAAAAAATTGTCCAGAAAAAACCTACTACCTTACGTAGAAATAAAAACAATATATGGATGATTTCACTCTTTAGTAGTTCTTTATCTGTCCTTGGATCATCATCATATATAAAAAAAGAATATTTACTCTTACCAGCAGCCTTTAAACCCTCATTAAGTGACCATAGCGTGAGATATAAAACCACTCCAATAAAATACAAAAAAGCACCAAGAATAAAGAATGCTTGTAATTGATTCATTAATGCTTGTAATTGATCCATTATATTATTTACCCAAAAAATTAAGTAACTTGTCTCAATTTCATTCTTACCCACACACAAAGAGATGTGCAAGGGTAAACGTAAACTATTTACATAAAACACAGCTTAAAAGTCTCAAAACCTTAATTATGTAAGGTTTTATCTGTCTGTGACCACTCTCACCGCCCTCACCGCTCTCACCGCTCTCCGACCGTGCAACCTCACCCCCTCACATCCAGTTTTTAAAAAGCTGTGGGTTCTCAGGTGCGAGTGTGACGCAAAAAATCTAGACCGCTCCGACCGTAACAAGGTGCGACCGCTCCAACCGTGCCAGCCAGTGCGACCGCTCCGATCTTGCGACCGTGCCAGCGCTGCGACCATGCGACGTTGCCACCTTGCCAGCCGTGCCTGTGATGCGATTTAGGCAGTACCAGCCGTGCCAGACATCCAATCACCCCAAAACTCCCCACAACGCTCTAGATAGCTGTATTTTGCCAGCTTGCCAGTGCCAGCCGTCCGATCGTGCCAGCCGTCCGATCGCCGTGTTGCCTCGGAGTCATCCGATCGCCCTGTTGAATCTGGCAATTTGAAGGGGTAACGACAGCCGAAAAAAATCACCCCTCAAAAAAACACCTACCCACAGGCGCAAATCTCAACCTTCAACCCGATTCAAATTCCAGTCGTAAGGCAAAAAAACGATCGCCCATCCATCACCCACAGCCGCCTCCGGCCCCAAATAACCGCCCACATACTCAGCCACCGAACCCGCCGCTTTTACAAAATCCTCGCCGTACCACTTAAAAATCTTGCTCAAATAAAGCGTCTTTTTCTCGGCATCAGATCGCACCTTATCAGGATTGTGAATAAAACGGTTGGCATCCGCTTCTAGTTGAGTCCGTACCGACTCCGGGAAATAAGCCCCCCGGCGCAGCAGCGGGCACCCGACAGAAGCGCAAACTAATGCAAAATGGATGCGCGGTTCCGCAAATTCCGGCCGCAATATTGCGTGTTCGATTTGATTGAGACTGTACTTTTTGCCGCCAATAATCACATTTGAACGAGTGAAAAAATCCAAAAAACTCAGCCAGTTGGGAATTCCCAAAACTTTGGGACGGATGGACGCGATCGGATATACTTCCAGAACTTGAGAAATTGCGATCGCATTATACGCATTCAGCCACAACGCCAGCCGCGCATCCGCATCAGTACCATCCGCCAAATCCACATCGGCCAAACTTTCCAGCCACCCCCTCAAAACATCAGCCCCCTCAGCTTTCCAGCCCCGATAATTGACGCGGCCCAAATCGTCAACGTAGCGTTGCAGCAACTCGTCCCAAATCGTAAAGTCGATCGTAGCGCTCATTTATTACTATCCATAATATAAGGCCGGCATTGCTTTAACTTCTGCTTCTATAGCAATCCTAAATCATTTGTGAATTTCTTACTCCCTCCCCTTAGCAAGGGGAGGGTTGGGGTGGGGTAAAAAATTTACGACTCCTGCAAGGATTTCTATATTTAATACTAGCCTCAATCGAAATAACACCTGCAACGGTAGTATTTTTTAAATTAACCCCGTCAAACGGGCTCTGGATTAAATTAACTGGAGTCAAATTAGCGCCTTGTAAATTAGCTTGCCACAAAGAAGCGCCACTCTAATTTGCCCCCGATAAATTAGCTTCCCTAAAATTTGCTTCTCTCAAATCCGCATTTGCTAAACTCGCCTTCCCCACGGAATGCCGCTCAAATCGCCGCCCGGACACTGGTTAGTTTACCGCAACTAATTGATTTGCTGCAGGTTAGGTGCAATCACCGGTGTAGCCAACCCGAAAATCATTCCTCATAAAACTGCTCCCAAAGTTACAGATTTCCTGCTCTTTACATTCTACAATCTTAAAAGATTCTTACTTTCAATTTCAACGGGGATCGGTTTCTTCCGGCACAACACCAATCCCACTTTGACCTGCAATTTTTTAAATTCCCCTTACCTCCATAACACACTATGACGGATCGAACCAACTTTTTCGATAAACTGTTAGCGGCTGTTGAAACCAATCAAAGTTTGCTGTATTTAGCCCTCGATCCCGACCCAGAAACCTTGCCCCCGCAGGTTTCCATGACTGGGGAAGAAACTCAAAGTTTTGTAACTGATTTGTTTGCTAAGCTAAAAAGTGCGATCGACCAAACAGCAGATTTAATCTGTGCCTGCAAAATCACCCTCGGTTTTTACCAATCTCTCGGTATTCCCGGTTGGGCATTGCTGCAAGAAATTTTAACAATTATTCCCCCTCACCTGCCAGTAATTTTAGATGCCAAACACTGCGATTTAAATACCAGCACAGTGTTTGCCAAAATTGTATTTCAAGACTGGCGCGTGGACGCTATTACTTTAAGTCCCTATGCCGGATTCGACCAAGTAGCGCCATTTTTGTTATACGCTGGAAAAACTGTTTTTGTCCTCTGTGCCACCGCCAACCCGTCAGGGGCTGCTTTGCAAGAATATCCGACGCAAAACAACCCTTTTTACTTGCAATTAGTCCGACTCTCTCAAACTTGGGGAACTCCCGAAAAAGTCGGTTTAGAAGTAGGAGTAATGCCGGATATGTTAGCCCGCATCCGCAAAGAAGCTCCTGAACGCCTAATTTTAGTCGAAGGAGACATCCCCGAAGAAAATGACCTCACAGAAGAAAACGACCTCGCACAACTGCTGGCGGCCGGTTTAAGCACAAATGGTGACGGTTTGCTGCTGCCAGTCCCCCCAAGTTTATTAGCGGGAAAAGAGCCACGCCCAGAAATTGAGAAATTGCGGGATAGTATTAATCAACAGAGGCTGCGGGCGATCGAAGGTAGTCCCACTTGCGAATTGTGGCTGCCCGATGTTTGCTTTTTGCAACCGGAACCTCACCGCGATTTAATCTTGCAACTTTATGACATCGGCTGCGTAGTTTTTGGCGACCACGTACAAGCATCGGGAGCCGTATTTCCATATTACATCGACTTGCGGAAAATAATTTCTATTCCGCAAATTTTCCATCAAATTGTCAGCGCTTATGCAGACATTCTCAAGGATTTAAAATTCGATCGCATTGCCGGAATTCCCTACGGTTCTTTACCCACAGCAACGGGTTTAGCATTGCGGATGGAACGCCCGATGATTTTCCCGCGCAAGGAGGTGAAAACTTACGGGGCGGGCAAATTGATTGAGGGGCATTTTCAGGCAGGAGAAACGATTGTCGTAGTCGATGATATTTTGATTAGTGGCAAAAGCGTGATGGAAGGCGCGGCTAAGTTAAAATCGGCTGGCTTGAATGTGGAAGATATCGTGGTATTAATCGACCACGAACAGGGAGTCAAAGATAAGATGCAGGCTAATGGTTATCGCGCACATTCTGTGTTAGCGCTTTCGGAAATAGCTGAAGTTTTGTATCGAGCAAATCGCATTGATACCGAGCAATTCAATCTTTTGACAGCGGAACATTAAACCCCAATTCCTGTAGGGGCGGGTTCGCCCGGATCTATAAAACTCACAAAAAATCATCATAAACCCGCCCCCACCAACGAATAATTCACATCAATTCCAGTAGGGGCGGGTTCGCCCGGATCTATAAAACTCACAAAAAATCATCATAAACCCGCCCCCACCAACGAATAATTCAC
>NZ_JAUBOQ010000005.1:0-3875 GCF_036700325.1 Microcoleus sp. Z1_B2 | reverse complement strand
ATCAATTCCAGTAGGGGCGGGTTTTACCAACCATAATCGCCAAAAATTAATAATCTTATAAACCCGCCCCCACCCAACGGTAAGCCTCAATGTACATTTTTTACCTGCGATTAAAGTCAAGGTTGATATAGGTTATTAGTTGTGTGGGGGCGGGTTTATGAGGTTGTATGCGTGCGTCGAATATTATTCGTAAAACCCGCCCCTACCAGACCATCGATCAACCTTGCAAAACTTCAATTAAAGCATCGCCCATTGCCCGACAGCCGACGAGTTTCATGCCTTCGGACATGATATCGCCAGTGCGATAACCTCGATCCAAAACTTCGACAACTGCTTGCTCAATTTTATTAGCAGCTTCCGGTTGATTTAAGGCGTAACGTAGCATCATTGCCGCACTCAAAACTTGGGCAATGGGATTGGCTTTATCTTGTCCCGCGATGTCCGGTGCGGAACCGTGCACAGGTTCAAAAACTCCCGGCCCGGTTGCTCCCAAACTAGCAGAAGGCAGCATCCCAATACTACCAGTTAACATCGCCGCCGCATCGGAAAGAATGTCGCCGAATAAATTGCCGGTGACAATTGTATCGAACTGTTTCGGCCAGCGAATTAATTGCATGGCTGCGTTGTCAACGTAGAGGTGAGAAAGTTCGACATCAGGGTATTCTGAAGAAAGGGCAATAATACGATCGCGCCACAGTTGCGAAACATCCAAAACATTCGCTTTATCAACGGAACACAGCCTTTTGCCCCGCTTCCTGGCCGTCTCAAAAGCGACTCGCCCGATTCTATCAATTTCCGACTCGGTGTAAGCCATCGTATTAACACCGCGTTTTTCGCCTGTTTCCGTCTCAAAAATACCTTTCGGTTTGCCGAAATAAATGCCGCCTGTGAGTTCGCGGATGACCATAATATCCACGCCTTCGACAACTTCCCGTTTCAAACTAGAAGCATCAACCAATTGCGGTAAAATAGTCGCCGGACGCAAATTTGCAAACAATCCCAATCCGGCGCGCAGTCCTAATAATCCAGTTTCCGGGCGCTGTTCGCGGGGCAAATTATCCCACTTGTAACCGCCAATTGCTGCTAACAATACTGCATCGCAGTTGCGGCATTTTTCCAGTGTTTCTTCGGGTAGCGGATTGCCTGTTGCATCAATAGCAGCGCCGCCCATTAAAGCTTCTTGAAATTCAAAGCCGATGTCCAATTGTTTGCCGACAAGTTTCAGGACATCTACCGCCACAGCGATAATTTCAGGGCCGATGCCGTCTCCTGGTAAAAGAGTGATGCGGTAGTTTTGAGTCATATCGATTTTGGAGTTTTGATTTGAGATTTGAGATTGAGAGTTAATGGGAATTCTTTGGAAATGCAAGACATTCTCACAAGGTTATAATCATATCAGGATAAGCAACCTCAGAATTGATTATGACATTCCCGACTTACCCGCCTGCTCAAGCTGAACCGCCTTTAGACCCCCGGCAGAGTTTGCCAACAATGTATGATTTACCCAGCGAAGACCCAAAGGAGCCCGGTTTGCCAGATACATTTCATTTAGATCAGCCGCAACTCTTGGAATTCACCTTTTTGCCGCCGGGATGGGATGCGGAACAAGTCTTTACAGCCAGCGACCTAAATTTGTATTACGATGCAACACAACCGCGCTGGCATAAACGCCCGGATTGGTTTGCTGCGGTGGGTGTGCCAAGGCTTTATCAAGGGCGCGATATGCGTTTGAGTTATGTAGTTTGGCAAGAACGGGTAAATCCGTTTGTGGTGGTGGAATTGCTATCGCCGGGTACTGAAGATGAAGATTTAGGGCGGACTGTTCAGCAAGCTGGGGAACCGCCGACTAAGTGGCAAGTTTATGAACAAATTTTGCGGATTCCTTACTATTTTGTGTTCAGTCGCTACACGGATGAATTGCGAGCTTTTCATCTTGTAGGAGGCCACTATGAACCTGCAGAATTAATTGATGGGCGGTTATTTATTCCTGAGTTGCAGTTGAGTTTAGGTTGGTGGCAAGGGACTTATAAGAGTATGAATCGGTTGTGGTTGCGGTGGTTTACGGCCCAAGGAGGGTTGATTTTGAGTCCGGGTGAAAGAGCAACGGCGGCGGAACGGCAACTGATAGAATCTCAACAGCAACTGACAGAATCTCAACAGCAACTGACAGAATCTCAACAGCAACTGACAGAATCTCAACAGCGAGAGGAAAGACTAGCGGCGCGGTTGCGGGAGTTAGGCATTGATCCTGAACAGTTGGTTTAATAGTTCTCGCACCCAGGCCTGGTGAAACCCGGTTTCAACTCCTCGAATCCGCGCAACAGGAGTGAAATAAGATAAAAATAGTTCGATCGCACGCACGTACAAAAAAATCGGCAAGGAGTCGCACCAGTGGCAGAGGGCGAAGGCATACCAACATCAGCACAGATTGATTCTAGGGACTATTCTTGGGCATTTTGGCCAGTCGTCCCCCTCTATCCCTACAGCAAGCGGCGCACTATCCGCAAGGAAATAGTCAAGGACACAATCTGGACTTTTGACCAACTACAAGGCATTTTTTACGTTGTCGTCCCGATTCGGATGACAGTAATTAAACTAGAACCCGAAGGCCTTCTCGTCTACGCCCCCGTTGCACCGACTCCTGAGTGCATCCGCTTGGTAAAAGAGTTAGTAGCAGAGCACGGCGAGGTGAAGTACATCCTGCTGACAACGGTTTCCGGCATCGAGCACAAAGTTTTTGTCGGCCCCTTTGCGAGGTGTTTTCCCGAAGCGCAGGTGTTTGTCGCCCCGCAGCAGTGGAGTTTCCCGGTGAATTTGCCGCTGAGTTGGCTGGGTTTGCCCGCGAAACGCACGTCTGTACTGCCCTTTGACAGCAGCAACACGCCCTTAGCCGATCAATTTGACTGGGCAATTCTCGGCCCCCTCGACCTTGGTTTGGGCAGATTTGCTGAAGTTGCCTTATTTCACAGACGATCGCACACGCTGATGTTAACAGATTCCATAGTTTCGATTCCCGAAAATCCGCCGGCGATCGTCCAACTCGACTCGTACCCGCTGCTGTTTCACGCCAAAGACAGCGCCTCGGACATTGTGGCAGACACCCACGAAAATCGGCGCAAAGGGTGGCAGAGAATCGCCTTATTTGCCATGTATTTTAGCCCCAGCGTGCTGGAAGTGCCGCCGTGGTCGGAGGTATTTGCCAATGCAGGCAAAGCGCCAGAACGCTCTAGGAAAGCTTATTTCGGGTTATATCCGTTCAAGTGGAAAAAACATTGGGAGCGATCTTTTGAGGCTTTGCGGGGAGGAGGGCGGTTGTTTGTCGCGCCGATTCTGCAGACTTTGATTCTCAACCGCGCGCCGAGGGAAACTCTCGATTGGGTGGATAAAGTGGCGAGTTGGGAGTTTCAAAGAATTGTACCTTGTCACTTCGATAGTGCGATCGACTCCCGGCCGCGTGAATTTCGGCAAGCATTCTCGTTTCTGGAAAAACACTCGCCTGTTAATTCCTTACCCGAAGATGATTTTAAATTGCTCAGGCAGATTGATGCGGGTTTGAATAAAACAGGTTTGGTTCCCCCTGCGAAAGAAAAGATTTAATCATTTGAGTTCACAATTTTTTCAATTTCGACTAACCCCCAGATCCCCCCTAACCCCCCTTAACAAGCAGGGTGGATTAATTGTCCCCAAGTAAATTATAATAGTCGAGCGCGATCGGATGATCGTCCGCTCGCGCTCGACTATCCTAAGCCGTGCATCAACAATGAATTTAATTGAAGCAATTAAATCAGTACCTGACCACCGACATCCGAGGGGGATTAGGCATCCCTTATGGCTGATACTCATGATAATTTTATTGGGCAGTTGTACGGGATATT
>NZ_JAUBOQ010000004.1:178489-195505 GCF_036700325.1 Microcoleus sp. Z1_B2 | reverse complement strand
ATTAAACCACAGAGGGCACAGAGGACACAGAGAAAGAGAAGAGAGAGATAATAATTCCGATGTCAACGGATTAGATATGACTTGTCCCTAAGCTGTGCACGATATAAATTGTAGAGTCGTTTTGTATTCCCCGAAGTCAGTCATAAAAATTGACGGTAAGATTTAGACATACAACAGCTTACTTCAACAAAAGACTCTCTCTCTTATTGTCTTTTTTTTCTGCTTTATTGTCCTTTTTTTTCTTTTATTTTGTAGGGTTGGACTAACAAATGGTTAAACAAAAGAGAGTTAAACAACAAACAGCAGGCACCCAAAAGATTGTCAACCCCCCGGTTTGGTTAAATCAACTTGGTTACTGGTTTCGCATTGGTTTGACAGTTTTTACCGCCCTGTCGCTATTATTGGGGACAGTTGCTTGCACGAATTCTAGTTCAGCAACAACCGCACCAGCTTCTTGGCAACAAGCTTTGCGAGTCACTCCAAAAGAAACTTTAACCCTAATTGTAAAGGAACACAGCAGCCTTCCAGAACTCAAAGTAGCGGCTGGGCAAAGTGCAGCGGCGGAAGCAATTAAGAGAATGCGAGTGTGGCAAGTTAATGGCTCGGTAGGACGGCTGAACCTTTATGATTTCAATAATTCCACTCTGTGCGGTACAAAAGGCTGCCTTTATGTTGGCTACTTAATTCCTAATGATTCAAGTCAAATGCCAACAGAAGTATTTGCAGCTTATCTCGACCCCCATAAACCGCAAAAAACTCCTTTGTTTAAGGCTGACAGTTCTTCGCACGACGGTTTGCCTTGTCTAGGAGTGAATCAGCTTTCCAAAAAAGGCCGCCGCCAGCTTCAATTTTGCTACGACGGCCTTACCTATCAACTTGCTGACAGCCAGCTTTTCAGTAGTTAGTGTTTAGTAGTCTGCGGGTTCATCGAAGTCAAAATCTTCTTCTGAATCAACCTCAACTTCAACCTCAGCAGCCTCGGAAAATTCATCTAATTCCTCTAATTCTGAGTCGGTTCCTCCTTCAACTTGTGCAATTTTGCGAGGGGGTGACAATTTACCTCGATTTTTGCGGTTAGTTACGCTTTCTGGCAATGCCTGGACTTCAGGTTCCGCACCAGCAGCTATAGCTGGCAACCCGGCATCGCTAGCCTCAATGAAACCAGCAATGTTATTGTGCAGTCCCCAAATCAATTTCTTTTGTGGTTTTTGACCGAGAAATAGCTTGTGAAAATTAGCATCAGTTGGCTGAGTAATGCTGTAAGTTTTGCAGCAAAACGATTTATTTTTGCCTTCCCCTTCTTTGATAGCTCTAAATTCGACATTCAACACTCCCAAAGAGCGCCACTTGTCATTTTTACCGCTGTAATCTCTCCCAAAGCAATCAGCAAATGCCCGTTCCAAATTGCGGTAAAATTCTTCTCTAGCGCTCTTAAAGCTCCAGAGGGCTACATTCTTGAAGCGGACGACAATCGGTACCTGATGCAGGGGTTGGTTTTTGGGATTTAGAAAGATGAGAGCGTGTTCGGAACACACTTCCTGCGTCTTTTTATCGAGGGAATCGCGATATTCGTCGTAAAGCCCAATAAAACTACCTGCTAATTCTCCATTTTCTTCAATATCTTTGTAGCGGATGTACTCAGGCACACAAGCTAATACCAACATTCTCGCTTTTGGGAGCAGTAAGCCGGTCACTTCTTCGCTTAGTTCGACCGTTGTCAATTCCTCAACATTAGGCATTACGTGCCATTCCGCTTTGACAAGCTGGTCGTTCGAGAGCAAAATACCTGCTGGGTTATCGTTAATCACGATTCCATAGGGCAAAGAGGGCTTGCGAGTTTGGTTGTATTCACTGTTGAATAGCTCCGGATCTATCTCGTAATAATCAGCACTCTTGTTCTTTTGCGTGTTGGACTTTCCACTAGAATTCTGTACTGTCTTACTGGGAGATTTCGCGTTATTGCTTCTTACCATTGTTTACCTATTTTTGTAATAATCTCCCCCTTGAGGCG
This sequence comes from Microcoleus sp. Z1_B2, assembly GCF_036700325.1. NCBI lineage: Bacteria > Bacillati > Cyanobacteriota > Cyanophyceae > Oscillatoriales > Microcoleaceae > Microcoleus > Microcoleus sp. Z1_B2. The sequence goes on along the minus strand of NZ_JAUBOQ010000004.1, from coordinate 193,494 downwards.
ATAGCCGCTATCTGAAACATTTAGTTTTTTTAAGAGCTAAAAAAAATGAACAATTTGCAATTTCTGCCTAAAATTAACAAAGCTACCTTGGTACCAGTGGCAGTTCAAGCTCCTAAACGTTCGTTAACTAGCATAGATTTTGGCGGGTTGTTGGGTCAGTTTATGAAGCCAGAGGGACTGGCAATGTTAGGGCTAATGGCAGGCTTACTTATTGCTTCCAAATTAGTGGGAAACGGGAAGGGTAAAATTACCTCCGGGCGGCTGTGCGGGACGGCTGAAAAATTGGCAGCCACAGGCTCTGCCCTCAAGCAAATGAAAGAAAAAAAACGGCAGCCCGTTACTTTGTGGAGCGGTACGCCGAGTTATTGGTTTAAAGGTTGTCAGGGATTGAGTGCTCGATTGCAAACGCTGCTAGGTGCAAATCCGACGGTTTGGTTTCCCCACGCAGAACGCGGAACTTTAGTCATTGGTGCTCCGGGTTCTGGCAAAACATTCAGCGTCATTGACCGGATGGTTGAAAGTGCATTCCAGCAAGGTTTTCCTGCCATTATTTACGACAAAAAAGGAGACCAGATGAAAGTGCTTACACCCCTTGCAGTGCGCTATGGCTACGATGTGCAAGTGTTTGCGCCAGGGGAAGCTTACAGCGGCACTATCAATCCTCTGGATTTTATGAGAGATGCACAAGATGCAGTAATGGCCGCAGAAATTGGACAAGTTATTGCTCGAAATGCTAGTCCGGGGGAGAGTAAAGGCAATGAGTTTTTTGAGAAAGCAGGCGAGTTGATGGCGAAGGGTTTAGTGCAGTTGGCAAAAAGCAGTCCTTACCCGGATTTAGCTTTTGTGTACGCAATTATTCAACTGCCTGATTTGGTCAAGCGCATCGACCACGCCGTTCACCGACCCGACGGTCATCCCCTCAAAATGGACAGGTGGATTGCCTCTAGTTTTTCGCAGTTATTAAGTTCAAAAGATGCTGAAAAAACCGTGGCGGGCATCAAGGCAACCGCAGAGGCAACCTACTCCAGTTTCATTCAAAAAGATTTGCTGCGGGCATTTATTGGTCGCAGCACCATTCCAATTGCTTTAGAAGGGAAAAAGTGCATTATTTTCAAATTAGATGACCAAAGACGCACTGTAGTGGGGCCGCTGTTAGCTGCTGCTATTCACTTATGTGTGGTGTCTAATTTGAGTCGGGTACGTTCTGACCCATTTTTGTACTGCTTAGACGAGTTTCCATCTCTCAAGTTCGACAGAATGGATCAGTGGGCTAACGAATATCGTTCTGCTGGCGGCGTACCGATTGTTGGCATTCAATCACTCAATCAACTCTATAATCTCTATGGGGATAAAAAAGGGGCTGCGATCGCCAGTGCTCTGTCAACTCATGTCCTCTTCAACCCCGGCGATTTTGAGACAGCCGAGAAATATTCTAAGCGGTACGGGGAAGTGGAAGTGCTGGTAAAAAATCGATCAACCGGCAGCTCGACGGGGCAGCAAACGAGCCGTTCTGTCAACTGGAGCGAACAGTTGCAAAAGAAACCGCTGATTAGTCCTGACGAAATTCTGAGGTTTCCTCAAGGCAAGTGCGTCATCACTTCACCGGCCTACGCAACGGGGACGGAAGCTTTATTTCCCTACCCTCTCAAGATTCCGGTGCGGCCCGGCGACATAAAGCGAGCTAAAGAGTCTGAACAACTGTGGGACAGCAGCATCAGACCGCAGCTTGAAAGGCGGGCGAAAGCTTTGTCAGTAGAGCAGCAGACGGGTAAACTGCTCAATATAGATGAAGAGCTGGATCAGCGGATTCGATTCGCTTACCAATTGCTGCCACATCCGAACGATCCAGAAGAACCCGTGACTGTGGCTGATGTTAAGTCGCCTGTTAATGCTGGTGGTGCGAACAGCGCGGCTGGGAAAATAGCAGTTGGCAATATTCGGAAAAAACTCAAAACTCTGTCCTTTGGTGGCGATAGATGATGGAGCAAACTAAACAATTTTTGGCTGACATTTTGATTGTTGACGATATTCCCGCTAACATTCAACTACTTTCTCAATTGCTAATTGAAAACGGTTACAAAGTCAGGAAGTTGATTAGTGGACAGCGAGCTTTAAAAGCAGTAGAGTTGCAAGCGCCCGACTTGATTTTGCTAGACATAAAAATGCCCGGTATGGATGGTTATGAAGTCTGTCGTCAACTTAAAGCATCTGAAGCTACTTGTGATATCCCTATAATTTTCATCAGCGCTTTAGATGACGTATTTGACAAAGTAAAAGGGTTTGAGGCGGGCGGTGCTGACTACATTATAAAACCTTTTGAGCCTGTTGAAGTGTTAGCGCGGGTATCTGCCCAACTTAAAATGCAGCGCTTGCAGCAGCAACTTCGCTGCGCTAACGTGCAATTGGCTACACAAAATGTTCAGCTCAGCCAGGAAATTCAAGAAAGACAGCAAGCAGAAGCCAATTTAAGAATGCTGTTGCACGCTGTTTCTCACGATTTGCGATCGCCTCTATCAGGAATGTCGCTGCTGCTGCGAAGTCGCCTCAATGATGCTGGCAGTAACATTGCTATTGATAGGCGGACTATGGAGGTTATGGTGCAAAGTTGTTCGCGCCAACTCCAGTTGATTGAGTCACTAACAGCAACACAACAGTTTGATGTAAAAAGTGCTTCTTTAGCCATGAAGCCGCTGTCGCTGCCTGCTTTAGTCCAAAATATTCTTATTGAAAGATTACCAATTCTCAACCAGCATCGAGTCAAGGTTAAGCAGCGTTTTGCAGCAGATTTGCCTTTAGTCAATGCTGATGCCCAGCAGCTATGGCGGGTGTTTGGCAATCTGATCGACAATGCTGTTAAATACAATCAGTCTGGGTTTATTTTGACTGTAGAAGCTCAAAAGGAAGGTGAGATGGTTCGCTGTACGGTTGCAGACAATGGGGCCGGAATTTCTCCTCAGCAATGTGCAAGATTATTCGAGCCTTATACGAGGGGAGTTGGAGTTAGTTTAAGGCAAGGATTGGGATTGGGACTTTACATTTGCAGGCAAATTGTTGAGGCTCACGGCGGAGATATTGGCGTTGATAGCGAATTGGGAAAAGGAGCGAGGTTTTGGTTGACATTGCCAAAGTTTGAAGATTGACAAGCTGTTATAATTTGCTACGCGATAGCTACGCCTCAAAAACCACTTATTTTAGAACAATTAGAAGCTGCATTCCAACGGCTAAACCAGCCCCAAACGCAGTGCTTTAACGGCAGCCTGGGTGCGATCGCTCGCTTCAAATTTAGCTATAATCATCTCTACATGACCTTTGGCGGTGTGGACGCTCATTCCTAGTTGAGCAGCGATTTGTTTATTGCTTTTACCCTCAACTAGCTGCTGCAAAACCTGCATTTCCCGTTCTGTCAGCTTGATGTCGTCATTCGCATAGCTTTCGGGCAGTGGCGTTTTGAGATTTTGTAGCACGCAGTCGGCAATCTTAGGGTCTAGGTAACTGCCACCTTCTTGCACAGTCGTAATCGCTGCTAGAAGTTGTTCTGCGTTAGTGCCTTTAACGCAGTAGCCGTGAGCGCCGCTTGACAAAGCCGCCATTACCTGAGTTGGATTGCTGTGGTGGGTGAGCATCAGGATGCGAGTATGCGGCAGTGCGGCTCTGATTTGCTGCGCGGCTGCAATACCGTCGATTCCGGGTAAGTCAATGTCCATCAGGGCGATGTCTGGTTGGTGTTGCAGTGCAGCACTGACGGCTTCGTTGCCGTTAACAGCTTGTGCGACAACTGTTAAATGGGGTTGGTTATTGAGGATATGCTGTAGACCGAGCTGCATCATCGGGTCATCTTCAACTATCAGGATGGTTTTTAGTTGGCTTGTTTTTGGTTGGGTGGCGGTAGTTGCAGTCACGGCTAAGATTCCTACTACATTTTATCCATAGTCTATTGTTTTTCCTCATATTAAAGAGTGTCATCCTCCTATGGAGAGAAGAAAAGTATTGATTTTTGGGCAATTTCGTCGGAAGGTGGATGTCTCTCGATAGGAGGATGGTAATAAAGTCGATTCTCCCGAGTTTTAGGTGATCAGAAAAATTCTAGTGATGCGGCCCGAAAAGCCCGCGCGAGAGGCTCACACTACCGTTCCCACCACAAATCCAGAAGAGCTATACACAGTCTGAACAGATTATATCGACACTTCGTTGACTTCATCCAAATTGATTTCATCCAAATTGACTTCATCCAAATTGACTTCATCCAAATTGATAGCTGTTGCTACTTTCTTCGGTTGAGGTGTTAGATGACCATTGAGCTTGATAACTGTTTGTTTTCTCTCTCGTTCAATGGTAGTCAAAAGCCAATTTTGAGTGTGTCGGTGTTGCTTGCTGTCCCAGGCAAACAGAACTTTTTCTGCTGGTTGAGTCGGGTGCAGTGCCAAAATAATCAGTTGTAGCTTGTGAGGCTCGATCTCGAAGAATTCGGCAGCTACCCATAACTTAACTCGGTCTTGCCAAGTCAGTACAGGATGGCGAATCGCCCACTCAAATAGTTTGGGCGTCCCTTTGACTAAACCCACATTTGTACGGACTTGTATCACTTTTAATGGAGGAGAAGGGGAAGAATTTTCTTTTGTCACTCCCCTTTTTGTTCGGTCTAGTTTTGTTTGAATTGGAATGTCAACAAACAGTTTTCGCTGCGGTAAAAACAGTGATGGCGATAGTTCTTTGAGCTGGAAAACCCACTGCTGGAACTGGGGGTGACTGTTGAGAATTGGCTCGACAGGTAATCCCATTAAAATTTGCTTGACAAGCAGTTGCAAGCGTTCTTGCAGATAGGAAGGAACAAGAGGTGGCTCTTGTAGTGGGCTAGTATGAATAGTTTGATTGAGGTCGGATAGAGTAAGGAGGTACATTGCTCAGAGCATAAAAGACTGAGCAATAGCGGCGATCGCCAGAAGTCAGGGAGAGTCATTGCTGACAATTTAAGACCGATCGTTGGAGTCAGGAGTCAGGATTCGGATACTTAACAATTCCTCGATCGCTCCGATTTGAGTTTTATAGCCAAAATCCGAGTCAATTCTGATCGTAATTGCTGATTGACAAATGCTTCCTTAACTTAAGTTGTCACCCATTGGGGGGAGTGGGGAATGAGACAGTGATTTTTCCGGCTTCTCAACTGAAAACCGTAAGGGTGCAGGCTGCTTGTTACCAACTATACAAGTTTGGCTAAAAATGCTACTGATGAAGAAATGATATCGGCAATATCATCTGGATCGAGGGAATAAATCTTTGCTAAAACTTCTTTTTTAATTTTTTCAGAGCCTATCCTCTTGCTGCCACTCACCTGACCGATCGCCACCTCATCCAAACCGCGTTGATAAACTGATAAGGATATTTCTCCATCCAAATAAAGTTGCAGAGTCTTGGTACTGCCACCGCTTAACTTTGCCAGTTGCCGAAAGTTCTTAGAATCGGATTCGGGTATCGTTTTTCCTTTTAACCACCGATATACGGTTGAAAAATCTACTCCGATAGCGGACGCTAAAGCGCTTTGAGTCCAGCCTTCTTTCAGCAGCAGCTCGATCAACTGAGTCAGCCGCTTTTGGCGATCGAGTATAAGAGAAGATACAGAGCTAACAGTCACAATTGCTTACCGAAAATTTAGGTTTAAAGTCCTGGGGCACACGGGAACTAACGCCCTTGCGAGACACCGACAAGAGTTTGGCTGAGGATACTCCTCCGAGTGTAAGCCGAGTAGTGGAAAGAGGAAGCCCAAAGAGTGGTCTTGGGAATCCCCGCGCACGAACGCACCCGGAGGATGTCAACTAACGCTTTTACCGTACACTATTTTACTTTCTGCTGCGTTGAAGCCGATACTTTTTCGCTATTTTACGCCCTTTCTACAAAATTTGAGCAATCACAGCCTTAATCGATTACGCAACTACCCTTGCAGTATGCAATACTTAATCTTGCACCGCGCAAGACGGACGGAACATCAATGTCATCCTCCAACACAGTTCGCGGTTCTGATGCACATAACTTCTCTGTTGTTCGCAGCGCTGAACTCACTGCGAGAGTTGCACAGGACTGCCACCTAAACAAAGCCGACGCTAAAGATTTGTCTGCCCACAGCAGTACGCTCACTGATGCTGAAGCATTAGAATTAAGCAGCTTGGAAGCGAAAGTCGAACGGAGCTTGAAAGCTTTCTGGGAAATAGGGCAAGCTTTGCGCCAGATCCGGGATCGCCGCCTCTACCGACAAGACTTCTCGACGTTTGAAGACTATTGCACTAATCGATGGGAAATGTCTCGTCGCTGGGCTTACCAACTGATTGAAGCGGCAACCGTCTATGAAAATGTGCGCCATGGCGCACAAATCCTTCCCGCCAATGAGCGCCAAGTTCGCCCTCTAACAGCACTACCCTCCCAAGAGCAGCCTAGGGCTTGGGCTCAAGCGGTTTCTACTGCTCCGAACGGCAAACTTACGGCTTTTCACGTTGCCCGAGTTGTTGAAGAACACCAGAAAAAAATTTCGAGGAATAAGTCTAACAACGAGAACAGTTCCAAAAACCAACGAACTCAAACAGCCAATCATCCGTCAAACCGTGAAATTTCAGCATCCACTCAAAAGAATGCTGGGGAATTGGGAGCAACATCCAGTCAGAAAGAAACTCCATGCCGAAGCTGCTGGAATTGCTATCATTGCAGTTTTGAGCCTGTTCAAGACGACCCTCACAGTTTTTATTGTCAAAAGCTAGGCAAACTAAGCTTTATTGAGAAAGATGGTAACGAACGAGGATCTAAATGTAAATTGTGGCTCGATCGATGGATCGAGCCAGAGTTAGTCAAAAAGGCAAGACGAGCCCAACGAGATACTTTTACCTTAACTCTACAGCTCCCGATACACCTGCAAGCCCAGATGCAAGATGCGGCTAAAACTCAAGGGCTGGCTGTAGTAGATTGGGCAGCACAAATCCTTCAAGCAGCAGTTGGTAAGTAGTATTGGGCTAGAATTCGTCTAAATTAAACAGCGTAAATTGATGAGGCGATGTTGTCGTATTTCTGGGTCGGCGTTTGCCCTTAACAACTTCTTGAACTACTGGATTTGAGTGAATTGATGTCTGATCATTCAAGTCAATAACTTCTGAGCTTTCTCCTGAACTTATTTCATGTTCGACTGGATAATCAGTATCATTTTTAGCCTGAGATTCGACAGGCTCAAACCACTCATTATACCAGTAAGCAGCGTTTATTGATTGAGGTCTATCGCTACTTAAAGTATTGCCAAGGAGCAAATCAGTTTGACCCAACCACCAAATCGGAACAGCCAGCCAAGGTGAAAACAGATAAAACTGAAACAAAGCGCATTTTAACAGAGTAGGGTCTATATCTTGACCGATACCGCTCAGACAGTAATTCGACTGTGTTAACATTAAAGCACCCGTACCGCAAGCGGGTTCATTGAAGCTGGAAATTCGCTCTGTCTTATCACCACTGACTAACTTAGATATCAACTGACACAAAGCTAAAGGTGTCGGATAAAACCCTGAACTTTTTTGAGCAGTCTTTCCGCAAATTTGGGGTAGCAGCCGGCCCATGTAATCTTCAGGATACAGCATGAGAATTGACAGGTCAAACATCTGATAAAGACGCATTGATGCACCTTCACAGCCGGCAGGTTCTTTGGGTAAAATCTTGTAAGCTGGATGTCCGAATGCGAACAAAACCCAGTCCAAGAAAAACTCCAAATAGTCCCAAGCTGACCAAGTTTTCCATTCTCCATGTTGAGGAATGCAATTGAGAGTGTTATCTAGCATGGCTTCTGCGGTAGGAGAATGCTGCCATTCGATTTGGGGAATCGGTTCTGCTGGCAAAGTTTCCTCAATTACAAATTTGGGTAAAATTTCTGGTTTTCTGTTCTCCAGAATGGCTAGCATTGGCTCCATCTTCCACCGCATCCAGGCATGAGCGGGGACAGCTTGACACAAAGCCCAATAATCCCACCTTCCCCATAAACATCGGTCTATTTGTGCGAGAATTGTTAAAAGCCAGCCCGGCTTTAAATCTCGTTTGAGGTTGGGAATTAAAGCTTGCTTTTTCTTTTGTTGATAGGGTTGATTTCTGAAATGTAACAGCGTTGACTCTCTAATTTTGGAGTCAATGATTGGCAAGACAAGCTTGTTTTTCATGAGTACAAGTCTGAAAAATGCACCCCTAAAAACCGCAGTAGCGGTTCGCACAATTTTATGTTGATGCAAGCAGCGTCTTGTTTAATAAAAACAGTAAAAACAAATTGGGAATAGAGCGTAGCTTTTTTGTTTGAAAAAAGCTACACTCTATTCCCCACTCCCATTTTCCCTATTTCTCTCTCCCCATTCCCATTTCTCAGCCGTCTATTCCACCAATTATTTTGATATTTGAGGAGTTGAAAATGCTTCGCACAGCAGCAGCCCCACCTGCTTGAGTAAAGCTTTGTTACCATCAGGGCATCCCGACTGAATCAAACATTTAGGACAGCCAGAACTGCAAGAACAACTGCGGGCTAACTCAGCAGCCGCATGAGCTAATTGAGGGAGAGAACGAAAAATAGCTTCCGAGGTTCCCGAACCTCCTTCTGCTAAATCGTAAAAGAGTCCTGCATAGTCATTTGCACCTCTCTTCTCTACCAGAAAATTCACATCATTAGGTGAAGCCAAAATAGTCAGAGGTAAAGCTGCTAAAATTTGATGGCCGAAACTGTGAATAGCCAACAAATTCGCGGGGTACTCCCACAACTGCTGGTATCCGGGAGGAATCGGCTGTTGAGACTGAAGCAATTCCTGGCGGGTAGCTGTTACTACGTGTTGCAGATAACATTCAACCGGGGAATTAAAACTAATTTGCAGTACAGGAGTCGCAAATTTGATTTCGTAAGGTTGCTCAAAGTTTACCTCATTAAGAACCGATGTTAGCTCAGCAGAGCGAGTTCTCTTGCCACAAACAGGACAGGCAGTACATTTTGGTAAATGCTCTTTGTAATTGACACACTTTCTATTGAGACAAGTTAACTCGTAATTGCGAGTTAATAATTGATAACCAGTGACGAGTTGGCTAATTTCTCCCCAAACCAGTTCCAGAATAGCTTGAGCTGGAATTGCCTTACTATCCGTTGAATTGGTTTGAACATTTCCTTCAACTTCTGGAATGACCAACGGGATTTGTTGAGGCAAACTCAAATTCTGCTTGAGGCTGGTATGAGTGTGGCTAATCGCTACAGTAAACAGTCGAGTTTCAGGGGTGTTTTGCAAAATAGCTTTGCCATTCAAGAGTGAGCGCGAAGTATAAGTCACCAAACAGCCGTCTGAGTTTTGCGTGCGGTAAATAGCACCAGGAAATACCTCTCGATAAGCAATCTCCGCACTGAGGAGTTCAATCTCTTCTTGAGTCTCCGCATCCACCAGTTGTATCGTGCTAGAACCCGTTCCCCCTCGAAAGTTTACATCTTTATGGGGAAAGCCCTTAGCCCATAATTTATCCCGGCTTCTGTGAAGAACACCTTGCTCAATTAAAGCCGTTGCAATTTGAGGAGCGCTCTTGCCAAAGTAGTGCTTGAGCTTACTGGCAGGAATGCCTGTTTCGACAGCCGCGCACATCAAATGTTTGGCAATATCTATGGGATAATTGGCATTAAAGCTCACCAATTCAGATTCGGCTGACACCAACAATTCAGGGCGCTCGGCAAAATAGTTATCCAAAGGTGATTGTGCAATAGGAATGAAGACAATTAAACCGGAGTTTGCGCGACCAGCCCTGCCAGCCCTCTGCCTAAAAGCTTGCAAGCTTCCCGGCCATCCACTAATAATAGCAAAGTCAAGTTGAGGTAAATCAATTCCTGCTTCGAGAGCGCTAGTGCTGAGGATACACTTAACTGTTCCTGACTGCAAAGAGTTAATAATTTCCATGCGGCGCTCGCTTGTTAAACTGCCGTAGAAAATTGCTACTTGCGACTCAATTCCCGAGTTAGTTTGAGTTACAGCTTCTTGCTTAAAAGTTGCCCACAAGTTCTTAATTGCTTGTCTGCCGTTACCGAAGCAAATTCCGCTTTGCCCTTGCTGCAACAAAAACATAATGATGCGAGCAACATCTGAATTAGCATCATGAGTCGGTTTAGTAACAATTAATTGCCGTTCTGGGACAGCAGCTCCGCTAGAGTTAATCCAAACTAACCGCTCGGGTTCATTGATATTTCGCTTTCGACTTCTACCAGATAGTAACTTCGCTAATTTAACGGGATTGCCAACGGTAGCACTCAACATCAGGAATTGCAGTTTTTGAGAACAACCTCCGCGCTCGTCTACTGCCAATTTTAATCGGCGAATTAAGCTAGCCATGTTAGCTCCGTAAACTCCGTTAAAAGTGTGAGCTTCATCTAGGACAATATAGCGGAGGCGACTTAAAAAGTGCTGCCAAGGCTGACTCCAGTGAACGCCTTTCAGCGCATAGTGAATTAACTCTGGTGTGGCGCTGATTATGCTGGGATTTGCAGCTAATAATTGTTCTCGGGTTTTGGGAGGAGTATCTCCAGTTAGAAGGGCAAGGCGCGGGCGCGCAGGCTCAGGAATCAGTTGGAGCAAATCGGCAAGTTTTTGACTTTGGTCGGCTGTTAAAGCTTTCAAGCCATAAATAGAGAGTGCAGTAAATTGATGTTGGAGAATGCCCTCTAAAATAGGCAAGTACGCACTTAAAGATTTGCCAGAAGCTGTTGCTGTGCTGAGGATGACATCTTTGCCCTGGCGCACGGCTTTGAGTGTTTTAATTTGGTGCGAATAAAGCTGTTGAATGCCTTGGCTGTGCAAAGCAGAAATTATTGAAGGCGGCAAGTCTTGAGGAATTTTGTAGAGCTTAGGAGTTGTAGCAGTCGCGATTGTCTGATAAATAACCTCTTCGCCTAAAAACTCACACAAATCGGCTGTTGCAGTTGGCTGCAAGTGGCTTGCTTCTGGGAAGTTATTTTGGTGAAAATCATGTCTGGCTATTAGTTGGGAAAGAAGGTTGATATAATTGGGAGGCATTGGTCACTCTAAGAATGAATCTTTTCTCTCTTACTACCGATAGGTAGGAAAAAGAACGAGAGAGGAAATTAATAAAAAAACCAACTGGGAGTCGGACTGCTTTTGGTAGGAGTTACAACCTTTTAGAGTTAAGACGATCTTGACAGACTTTACAATTATGCTAGAATAAATTTAATTGATTAAACTAAATGCAATTTATTCCTATTTGAGACTGGTCTTAATTACAAAAAAATCAATAAAGGAGCATTTATTGAGTATGATAGAAAGGGAGAACATCATGCAATTAAGTCAGGCTATTGTCAATGAATTTCAGCCAGAAAAAATTATTTTATTTGGCTCCTATGCTTATGGAAACCCTCAAAATGACTCGGATGTAGATATGCTAGTGATTTTGCCATACAAAGGGAGCAATTTTCGCAAAACTTGGGAAATTTTAAATAAAGTTCAACCAAAGTTTGCCATAGATTTGTTAGTGCGAACTCCTGTAGAGATTGAGCAACGCCTAGCCTGGAATGATTTTTTCTTGCGAGAAATTATAGAAAAAGGAAAGGTGATTTATGAATCCGCTAACAGTTGAATGGGTTGATAAAGCTGAAGGGGATTTTACTACGGCTTTGCGGGAATTACGAGCGAGGAAATCTCCCAACTATGATGCGGCGTGTTTTCACGCTCAACAATGTGTTGAGAAATATCTAATGCTACTATTATACCTCATCATCCGCAAGCGATCGCACCCGGTCGCTAATTCAGAGATAATTTACGCTTAGAAACAACGCAGTCTTGCAAATAAAGATTAATTAGTTCCTGGGAAGATATACCTTTTTCCTGAGCCATTGTTTCAAAATATTCAATCACATCAATTCCCAGAGAAATCGCGATCTGTTTTTTTAACTGTTTAGCAAAAGGATTCGGTCTTTTTTTCATTTTTGACAGATCGTATTCCGGTTCCATTTGTTGATTAATTTTGTTTTTTTGCTCATCCCACTGAAAGGTTATTTTATTCATTCTGCCAAAAGGTCATTTATTAGCCAGTCAATCGATTTTAGATTTTAGATTTTAGATTGACTTTCATTCCCTGATTTTGGGGTAGCCACTTGGAAGCTGATTAGCCCGATAGTGGAAGTGATGAAATCATTGTCATTTTAGCCAATTAATACTATAATATAGATATAGCTGATTGATGATTTACAGAAAACCGGGTTTCTTCAAGAAACCCGGTTTCTAAGGATAATCCCATGCCTAATATCAATTCAAATTCCCAGGAGCAAAACCTAGAACTGAATAATGCCGAAGTAATTTTCTATCCCGGCCTATTTCAACCTCCAGAAAGTCAGCAACTCTTTACCGAATTATTGAATCAAATAGCCTGGAAAGAAGAACCGATAAAAATCTTTGGCAAATCGGTGCTTCAGCCTCGGTTAACCGCTTATTATGGAACTCAGGCTTATACCTATTCCGGTGTGACCATGCAGCCCTTACCCTGGAATGAACCGCTATTACAAATCAAAGAAAAAATCGAGCCTTTAGTTAATACTCAGTTTAATGGAGTTATGCTGAATTTATATCGCAATGGTCAAGATTATATCGGCTGGCATAGTGATGATGAAAAGGACTTAGCCAAAGGTTCGGTAATTGGTTCTCTCAGCTTGGGAGAAACCAGGCGTTTTATCTTTAGACGTAGGGACGATCATCAAAACAAAATTGAACTGAATTTAAGTGATGGTGATTTTTTGGTGATGGGGAGTGGTACTCAGAAGTTTTGGCAGCATCATGTCCCGAAAACGGCTAAATCGACTCAGCCCAGAATTAATCTAACTTTTCGGGTGATTAAATAAATTAATGTGAGAAACCCGGTTTCTTCCCTAAAATTCCTCTAACCAAGTTTGAATTACTCCTAACAAATTATCCTGACTGGGGGGAAAACCGCGCAGAGGTGCTTCGAGGGGTTCATCGGTTATCCAGATAATGTGCAAACCCAGTTTAGTATCGGCGATTTTGCGATAGCAGGTGAGGAGTGGGGGATGAGGGTAACAGTCGTGTAGAATTAGGGCAAGGTGGGGTTTTTGCAGTTGGCGTTTTACGGTGATAATCTGTTGTTTGAGTTGGGCAAAGTTGCTAACAGTGGGGATGTCTGTATCGGGAAGTGCGAGGGAGTAAATTAGGGTGCAAAGTTCTTGACAAATAGTGCTGGGTTCTGTTTCATCGGCTAGAGATTGAATGTTGAGAGGTAGGGGTAAGTTTGGTATTAAAATATGGGGCGATTTAAGTGTTTCCATAAAATTTTCCAGATGTTGCTTTTTTCACTATGCCATGCCATATAGAATTCTGGATAAGTGAGGTTTTGGGAGCAATACCAAGTAATTTGGTAGAAAAATTCCTTATGGTAGAAAAATCTTGAGGTTAAATTAAATTTCAGGGCAGAAACCACTTGGTTATATTGCTGTTTAGTTGCAATAATTTTACCCAAACTATTGGCAATTCTCTGACGGGTATCTTCATCAGAAGTTTCATCCAGCAGTTGGATTAAACGGTTGATCGCCCCCTCATTTCCCACTGCTATATTACCCAAACTCTCGGCAATTATCTTACGGATATAATAATCAGAAGTTTCATTAAGCAGCAGGATCAAACGGTTGATTACCTCCTCATTTCCCACTGCTATATTACCCAAACTATCGGCAATTATCTTACGGATATAATAATCAGAATATTTATCGAGCAGTAGGATTAAACGGTTGAGTGCCCCTTCATTTCCCACTGCTATTTTACCCAAACTCTCGGCAACTCTCCAACGGTTATTTTTGTCAATTTCATCAAGCAGTAGGATTAAACGGTTGAGTGCCCCTTCATTTCCCACTGCTATATTACCCAAACTATTAGCAACTTTTCTACGGGTATATCCATCAGAAGTTTCATCCAGCAGTAGGATTAAACGGTTGATCGTTCCCTCATTTCCCACTGCTATATTACCCAAACTATTGGCAATTATCTGACGGGTATCTTCATCAGAAGTTTCATCCAGCATTAGGATTAAACGGTTGATTACCTCCTCATTTCCCACTGCTATATTAGCAAAAATATTGGCAACACTCTGACGGATATATTCATCAGAAGTTTTATCGAGCAGCAGGATTAAACGGTTGATTACCTCCTCATTTCCCACTACTATATTACCCAAACTATCGGCAACTTCCCTACGGATATATTTATCAGAAGTTTCATTGAGCAGCAGGATTAAACAGTTGATTACCTCCTCATTTCCCACTGCTATATTACCCAAAATATCAGCAACTTTTCTACGGGTATATCCATCAGAAGTTTCCTCCAACAGTAGGATTAAACGGTTGATTGCCTCCTCATTTGCCACTGCTATTTTACCCAAACTATCGGCAACACTATCATGGGTATTATAATGAGAATATTTATCCAACAGCAGGATTAAACGGTTGATTGCCCCCTCATTTCCCACTGCTATATTAGCAAAAATATCGGCAACACTCTGACGGGTATATTCATCAGAAGTTTTATCGAGCAGTAGGATTAAACGGTTGATCGCTCCCTCATTTCCTACCGCGATTTTACCCAAAATATCAGCAACTCTCCCACGGTTATAAAAACCAGAAGTTTCATCCAGCAGTAGGATTAAACGGTTAATCGTCCCCTCATTTCCCACTGCTATTTTACCTAAACTCTCGGTAACACTCTCATGGGTATAATAATCAGAAATTTCATCCAGCAGTAGAATTAAACGGTTGATTGCTCCCTCATTTCCCACTGCTATATTACCCAAACTCTCGGTAACTTTTCTACGGGTATCTTTATCATAAGTTTCATCGAGCAGTAAGATTAAACGGTTGATTACCTCCTCATTTCCCACTGCTATATTACCCAAACTCTCGGTAACTTTTCTACGGGTATCTTCATCATAAGTTTCATCGAGCAGTAAGATTAAACGGTTGATTACCTCCT